>PMOU01000454.1 GCA_003161205.1 Actinomycetota bacterium
CGCGAGCACCTGCGGCGTCATCATGGCGCCGGCCGCGCCCTGCAGGACCCGGGCGATGACCAGGAACGTGGCGTTCGGGGCGAGCCCGCAGGCGGCGGAGGTCACGGTGAACAGGGCCAGGCCGATCGCGAACATCCGTCGCCGCCCGTACAGGTCGCCCAGCCGGCCACCGGTGATCATGCCGGCCGCGAAGGTCAGCCCGTACCCGGCCACCACCAGCTGGATAGCGGCGGGCCCGGCATGCAGGTCATGCTGGATCGACGGCAGCGCGACGTTGACAATGAAGAAATCGAGAAAGGTCATGAAGGTGCCGGCCAGCACCACGAACAGCGGGCCCCAGCCATATTCCTTCGTCCGCTCCTGCTGAATAGCAGCACGGCTTTCCATGGTACTCACGAGAAATTCTCCTTTTGATTTCAGGAAGGCACCTTGTCGAGGAAGCCGAGCACGATCGTGATCTTGTTCTCCTCGTCCAGCACGGCCACGTCGAACCCCTCGACCAGGGATTCCCCGCCTTCCGGACCCAGTGCCCAGCGGAACCTGGCCTGCCGGTGGTGCGCGTCGACCGGGCCGACCTGGGTGAACACCAGGCCGGGGAACTGACTCTGAGCCCCCGCGATCAGAGCATCGATCTGCGCCCGGCCGCGGGCCTCCGCCAGCGGGTCGATGTATTCCGCGTCGGCCGCCCACACTTCCTCGATCACCGTGCGGCGCGCTACCGTATCGGTCTCGTTCCAGCAGTCGAGGTAGCGCGCGATGACGTCGTTCATTGGAATTCCCTTCGGTGTTTCGGCTGAGTCGTTTTGACTGATTTCAGCGACGGAATCCATCTTGCGGACCGCGATCCATCGTGTCGATTACGCCGGAGGTAATGCCACGCCATTACCTCCGGGGTAATCGCCCAGCCCGCCGAGGTCAGCTACGGTCGGGATAATGAGCACCATGACCATGGCGGAGGCCGGGCGGCGGCCCGTAGGGGAACTGCTGCGCGAGTGGCGCGAGCGGCGCAGGCTCAGCCAGCTCGACCTGGCCATCCAGGCCGACATATCGGCCCGGCACCTCAGCTTCGTGGAGACCGGGCGGTCCCGTCCGACCCCGACGATGATCCTGCGGCTGACCGAGCAGCTGGCGGTGCCGCTGCGCGAGCGCAACGTCCTGCTGCTGGCGGCGGGCTACGCCCCGGCCTACCCGCAGCACGTCCTCGAGGCGCCGGAACTCGACAACGTGCGCGTCGCGCTTGGCCAGGTGCTGGCCGGCCACGAACCCTACCCGGCCGTCGTGGTGGACCGGTGGTGGGACGTGCGCGATGCCAACTCCGGCCTCGCCGTGCTGACGGCGGGCTGCGCCCCCGCTCTCCTCAAGCCGCCGGTCAACGCGCTGAGGCTCGCCCTGCACCCCGACGGGATGGCACCGCGGATCGTCAACCTGGCGCAGTGGCGCGGGCATCTGCTGACCCAGCTGCGGCACCGGGCCAGCGCGCTGGGCGATCAGCGGCTACTCGAACTGCACGACGAGCTGCTTGACTACCCGGGCGGCCGGGACGAGACCTTCCCGGGGGGAGACGTCGTGCTGCCGCTCCGCTACCGGCACGGCGACCGGGAACTAGCGCTGTTCAGCATCAGCGCCAGGGTCTCCACGGCCACCGACGTGACCGTCGAGGAACTGGCCATCGAGTCTTTCTACCCAGCCGACGCGGCGACCGCGAGCGCGTTCCACCAAGCCCGCCGGGCCGGCCCGACCGCTACCTGACGCCAAGGCCGGTCAGTTAGCCGGGTTCGTCGTTCGTCAAGGTGCGTCGGCTGGTGCGACCGAGCCCGGGCGAGCGCGCTCCACCGCCGGCACCGCCGGCACCGCCGGCCTGCGCTCCCGCCATGGCGAACTCCTGTGAGTGCTGTGACCGACGGGGGCCCCGGGACCGGCCCGCCCGCCGGGCACCGGTCCGTCGTCATCATCGTGTGCCGTTCGGGTCGTGGGGAGCCCCCAACTGCACACGATCCTGGCTCGCGGCGGCCGAGGGCGGGAAACGGGCGTTTCCAGGCAGCTGAGGTTCGTCGCCGGGTGTCAAAGGCACGCCGAGGATGGCGATGGTGGCCTTGCGGGTTGTTCGATCGACTTTGCCTCGGGCGTTGTACCTGGACATGGCGCGCTTGACGACGTGGGGCCGGTGCGCAGCCGGAGTCCCCGCCGCCATCGCACCAACCGACACACCTTGACAGCCAGGCATCTCGCCTAGCTAACCGGCCTTGTACCTAACGCCGGGCGCCCATGGCCCAGCGGATAGCGCTGACGATCGTATGGCCGGCCGGGGGCACCAGGACGGACTCGGCGCCAGGGAGCCGCGGCAACCGCAGTTCCCGCCGCGCCCAGACCGGAAGCTCGGCGATCGCCGTCGCCGCCAGCAGCGCGTACGGGCCGCGCGCGAGCAGCGGCAGCGGCGGGTTCCACACCAGGAAGCGGGCCGCCTCGAGGGCCTCCGGCGTCGCCCGCAGCTCGGGCCGGTAGTCCGCAAGCGCCGCGGCGAGCTCCTGCTGCGTCCGTGGCGGATCGGGCACCCCCAGGGCCAGCGCGATGCGGGCGGTGTCGGCGACGTAGCCGTCGCAGCCGGCGGCATCGAGCGGCTGCGCGCCGTAGCGCTGGTGGCAGCGGAGGAAGCTGTCGGTCTCGGCCACATGGACCCAGCGCAGCAGATGCGGGTCGTCCGCCCGGTACGGCCGACCGCCGGCGTCGATCCCGGTGATGTGCCGGTGGACGCCGCGGACGTGGTCGACCGCGCGCTGCGCGTCCTCGGCCGGGCCGTACGTGGTGGCCGCCAGGAAGGTGCTGGTCCGCTGTAGCCGGCCCCACGGGTCATTGCGGTAATCGGAGTGCTGCGCGACCGCGATCATGGCCCGCGGGTGCAGCGACTGCAGCAGCAGCGCGAGCAGGCCGCCGACGAACATCGAGGCATCCCTGTGCACGCGGCGGATCGGCCGGTCAGCCTCGAACCAGCGCGGTCCCGGTGTGTTGAATCGCGCCCGGTTAGCGGATCCGTCGGGACCCGCGACCCGCGCGAACAGCGCCTCGCCCAAGTGACGCTTGAGCGGGTCCAGGCGTGCGACTAGCGACGGCGGTATGGTCCTGCCTCCTTGCCCGGCCAGCGAATCCCGGCTCGGCGCCCTTCCGACCTCATAGATCAGCGTAACTGCGCGCCGCAAATGCCTCACTTCCGCTATCGAATCCGCCGCCGCGCGGACCGCGCGGTCGCCCGGGCGTCCCTTACCAGAACGCCGCCGTCACATTCCGGGCGGTGTCTCGTCGTACTGATGCGGGCAGGTGCAGACCAGCAGCTGCAGGCAAGGGAGGCGCCGACACCATGACCACCCCATCAGCGCCACGGCACGGCCGGCCCGACCCGGGCCTGGACGCGATCATGAGCGAGCGGCGCCAGCTGATCAATCTCGCCTACCGGCTGCTCGGCTCGCTGGCCGACGCCGAGGACGCGGTCCAGGAGACCTACGCCCGCTG
>PMOU01000377.1 GCA_003161205.1 Actinomycetota bacterium
CGGCTTAGAGCGCAGCCCGCACCCCATCATCCTTAACTATCGTGCCCGCCGGAAAGCCCAGGTAAGGACACCTGGTGCTGGCGTTTCTCGAACCAGTGCTGGGCGTGAGAATCTTGACCGTACGCTGGGATCTCCGTGTACCCGCTGCTGCGGTACATCTGGACCGCTTCGGTGAGCGCTCGGTGCGTGCCGAGCCGGACGACCCCGAACCCCCGGGCCGCTGCTTCGCGTTCCAGCCCGGTCAGCAGCCGCCGGCCCACGCCCAGCCCCCGCGTCCCGGCGGCCACCCACACGTGCCGGATCTCCCCGGCCCCGGGCTCAAGGGCACGCAGCGCCCCGCAGCCGACCGGGCAGCCGTCCTCGTAGGCAACCAGGAATACCCCAGAGTCGCCCTGTACCTCCTGCGGCTGGACAAGGTCCGCCTCGTCGAACCCCTCCGGGAACCGCTCCCGCAACTCGGCAACGTAGGCGGCCAGGCAAGCGCGGGCGTCGGCTGAGGCCGGGTCGACCACCTGCACGCTCACCGCCGCGAGGCGCAGCAACCGCTGCGCGGCTGCGAGCGCGGCCACCAGCTCGCGCCGCTGCCCCTCCGCTAGAGTGCCCAGCAGGCCCTCGGCGAATCCATTCGCCCGCCGATCCTGCTCAGCCAGCTCCGCCGCGCCTGCCGGGGTGAGCTCGGCCACCCGCAGCCGGCCGTCGTCTGGGTGCGCGCTTACCCGGACCAGCCCGTCGTCCTCAAGGGACCGGATAATCCGGCTCAGATATCCCGGATCCAGGCCCAGCCGGGTCCGCAGCTCCCGCAGGGACACCCCGGAACCGATCTCGAACAGCACCCGGGCAGCCCCCAGCGGGCGGGCCTGGCCAAGGTACTGGTCGGAAAGCACCCCCACTCGCCGGGTGAAGTACCGACTGAACTGTCGGAAAACCGCCGTGTCCGGATGTGAATCGCCCATCAATCTTTGACCTTAGTCAAAGATACTGCCCATCTCAAGTCTGGCCGCGCGGTTGATCCAGGCGCCGCGATGAATAAGGGGTACTCCAGTGCACATACCAAGTGCGAAAAAGTCCGGCCCCCGCGGCGGCTGACCATCGAGGCGACGATGCAGCTCTGACTATCAGCTCAGGTACTAGGGCAGCTCCACATGACGCAGGTATCCGAGTTCGTCACGACCGGGTGCCAGGGTCGGCGAGGTTCGCCATCGGTCATGCGGCACGGGCTGCGATGGCCAAGGCGGGCGGCCCCACCGGGTATATCCTGATGCTAGGAGGTGAGGAACGCGATGTCAGGTCCCGAAGCCTATCTGCCCGCCCCTGACGGCACCACATTGGAGCGGAGCCGGGAAGACGTGCTCGATGCGGCCCGGCCGCTTCCGCCCGATGAGGATGTGGTCATCGAGGAGCTAAGTGATGACGAGGACCGCCGTTTCCTGGCCGTGATCCTCGACTCGTGAGCCTCGGCTCACGGGGGCCGGTGATCATCGACACCGGCGTGTTCGGTGCGCGTCTGACTCCGCGGGGACAATCACTAGCTTCGGCATACCGGCCCCTCCTGGAAGGACGGCCCGCCGTAATCTCGTTCATCACCGTCGCCGAGCTAAGGTACGGGGCCAAGCTGGCAGGCTGGGGCACGGCCAGGCTTGTGCGCCTGGACCACGAACTCTCCCGGGCCGGCACCGTCTGGCCCGGGCCGAATCTCACCGAGACCTATGCCACCGTGCGTACATGGTGCGCCAAGAACGGGCACGGCCTGGGCGGCAAGGATCATGAGGCCGACCGGTGGGTAGCGCCTCGGCCATCTGGCTGGATATTCCCCTTGTCGCGCATGACGCGATCTTCGCGAACGTGGACGGCCTTACCCTGCTCACGAAGCTCGGCCTCTAATTCAGCTCTGACCCTTCCAAGCCCCACGGTCCCGCGCCTCGCCGACCGGGGCGCCACGGCATACCTGGCCGCGACAGCGGAGGACAAGATCAAGAGCTGCGATCTATGAGCCAGGCGTGCACGTCTGCGATGTGATTTTCCCGGAGGGCGTGCCCTTCGTCGTCGAAGAACCAGGCTTCGGCGCCGGGGATGTGCGAGGCCAGCCATTGGCCGTGGCTGAACGGTACGGCCTTGTCCTGGCCGCCGTGCAGCAGCAGCACCGGGACCGGTATCTGGGCCACGTCGAAACCCCACGGGGTGATTTGCGCGACGCAGTCGTCCCAGGTGCCCTCGATCCCGGGCGCCAGGGCCAGCTGGATAGAGACCGCCTCGTCGGTGAGCAACGCCAGCTCAGCACCCGGTGCCCGCGCCTTCAGGTCCAGGGCCATCTGGGCTGGCGACGCCGCCAGCATCTTCTCCCGCTCCTGCTCAAACAATGCGCGTGCGCCGGCGTGATCAGCGAACATCAGCCGGACTTCCTCGATGGCGTCCTGGCTGAAGTCCGAGAGCCAGTCCAGCCCGTCGGCGTCGTAGGGCGCAAGCGACGCCAAGGACGCCACCGCCGTGACCAGGTCCGGCAGGAGGGCCGCGCAGGCCAGCACATGCGGGCCGCCGCCCGACAGGCCCCACATCGCCAGTCTCTCGATCCCGAGGGCCTCACAGATCACCCGGACATCACAGGCGCAATCGGCCGTGGAGCGTCCTGGCTGAGCTGTGGAGCCGCCGTATCCGGGCCGGTCGTAGCTGATCAGCCGCAGCTGGCGGCGTTCCGCATCAGCCAGAGTCCGGGGACCGTACAGACGGCGGCCTCCCGGCGTGCCAACGTGCACCATCACCGGCCGGCCGCCGCGATCCCCAGCATCCTCGACAGCCAGTGTCCTGCCGCCTGGTGCCGGTACGAACCACTCCATAGACGCACCTCCCGGCTCTACCTACATGATTAGGCCCACACCGGCAACGTCGTCAGTACGACCATCAAAACGCTGCATGACCTCTGAAGTGTCTACCTCAGCCGTTGGCAACGGAAGTCGAATTAAAGGCGCCAGGGCCAAGGTCATCTCCGGCATCCCAGCCCAGTCCGCACAAATTCCAGGTGAAGCCCGCAAGCTCCTATACGGAATAGCGTCACTGTGCGGGCACTGTGCGGATGCGAGGGACCCCAGTGCCGCATGCCAAGTCCGAAAGTGTGCGCCTCGGCCGTTGGCTGATCATTGAGGCCACGATGCCGCTGACAGCGGTCGCTTCGTCGACCCGGCGTCAAGATCGGGGAGTATCCGGGCTTGCGGGAGGACTTTGTGCACTATAGGCCCCCAAAACCTCCCATAGGCCCCAATCCTCCCGGGTAGACGGTCTCGGGGGAGACGGCTGAGGCTGGAGGGGCTACCGGTACCACGATGGTCGCGCGGAGGCTCGCCTGGTGCGGTGGATCCGGGCTCCATGGTGGATCCGGTGCATTCCCGTGCACCTGATCCACCGCCAGGCGCCAAGCCAGGAGGCTACGCCTTGACGTAAGGGATGCCTTCAGCCCGGGGACCGCGGACCTTGCCGACGAGTCCGGCCAGCACGATGACCGTGACGATATACGGGGTCATCAGCAGCAGGTTGGACTGGATCGGCGTGTTGAGGGTGGACATGATCGACTGCAGCTGCGTCGTGAAGCCGAACAGCAAGGCGGCCGCGATCGCGCCGAACGGCGTATACCGCCCGAAGATCATCGCGGCCAGCGCGATGTAACCCTCGCCGGAGGTCATGTCCTTGCCGAACGAGCCGACCGAACCGATCGTGAAGTAGGCGCCGCCGATGCCGGCGATCAGGCCGGCGGCGATGACATTGCGGTATCTCATCGCGATCACCCGGATGCCCACAGTGTCAGCCGCGACCGGGTGCTCGCCGATGGCGCGAGTACGCAGCCCCCACCGGGTGGAGAACAGGCCCACCTGAATGCCGGCCAGCGCGAGATAGGTGAGGTACAAGAAGATGGTGGAGTCGAAGAACACCGGGCCGATGATCGGGATGTCGCCCAGCAGCGGGATCTTGATCGCGGAGAACGTGGCCGGCGAGTTCAGCGTGTTGGCGTACGGCACCATCAGGTCGTCATACAGGTATCCGGTCAGGCCGAGGATCAGCGTGTTCAGCACGACGCCGAGAATGACCTGGTCAACCCGGTAGCCGATGGCGAAGACGGCGAGCAGCGCACCGACCAGCGAGCCAGCCAGCGCCCCGGACAGCAGGCCCAGCCACAGCGAGCCGGTACCGCTCGCCACCATGGCGGCGGTGAACGCGCCGAGCAGCAGCTGGCCCTCGATGCCGACGTTGATCACCCCGGAGCGGGAGCACACGACGCCGGTCAGGGCCCCCAGCATGATCGGGATCGAGTCGTTGAATGTGCCCTGCAGCAGGTTCACCACGTTGAACCCGGTGGACAGGCCGGCGTCGGCCCAGCACAGCAGGGCGACAACGAAGACGAAGATAACGACGCCGACGGTCACCCGCTTCAGCGCCAGGCTAAGCGGCAGGAATGCGCGCACCACGGCCGTCACGAGGGCAATCGCGCCGCACACGTAACAGGTGATCGCGGCGGGCAGCGTCAGGTTCGGTACGGTCACCTTCGCGAACGGCTGGGAGAAGGCGAAGGTCGCGTCCCCGTGGTGCGCGTTAAGCCCCAGGCCGAAGATGGTCGCCAGCCCGAACACGGCGAACGTCGCGGGCGCTATCCACCGACGGAAGCCGCTGCTCGGGGGGGCGGCCGCCAGGTCCAGGTCTACCGGCGGCAACTCGTCCGCCATCGTCATGAGTTCCACCCTCTGGACACGACCCCACCCACGCCGCTGGCTTTGGCGGTCCGCAGCCTGAACATGGTCCGGATCAGCAGCGGCGCCGCGACGAACAGGACGATCGTCCCCTCCAGCACTTGCACCATGTCCACCGGAGTGCCGGTGGCGACCTGCATGAGCGGCGCCCCGGCGTGCAGCGCGCCGAACAAGAGCCCGGCCAGCACCACCCCGCCCGGCCGGCTGAGGCCGAGCAGCGCGACCGTGATGGCGTCGATGCCGTAGGTTCCGTAACTCTGGAAGTTCAGCGTGAAGTCGGTGCCCTGAATGACCGCGGCGCCGCTCAGCCCGGCCAGCCCACCGGCGATCAGCATCACGAGCACCCAGTTCCGCTCCACGTTCATCCCCGCCACCCGCGCCGCGCTGGGATTCTTGCCGATGCTGCGGAACTCAAAGCCCGTGGTGGTCCGGTTCAGCAGCCACCAAACGCCTGCCGCGCAGGCCAGCGCGATGAGGAAGCTCGCGTTGATCCGCAGGTGCGAGCCGAAAAGCAACGGCAGGTGCGCGTTGCCCGCGATGGCCGCGCTGATTTGGTCGCTGGTGTGCGGCGCTTGCATCAGGTAGCCGAACGACAGCAGGTAGGTCAGGAAGTAGACCATGATGTAGTTCAGCATGATCGTGACGATGACCTCGTGGGCGCCGGTCCGGGCTTTGAGCTCGCCGGTTATCCAGCCGATCGCTGCGCCGCCGGCGAAACCGCCGAGCACGCAGACCACGACGTGCACCCCGAACGGCAGGCTGACCCCGTAGCCGAGGTAGGTGGCCACCATCATGCCGCCGATGAGCTGGCTCTGCGCCCCGATGTTGAACAGGCCGGCCTGATAGCACAGCGCCACCGACAGCCCGGACAAGATCAGCGGCGTGGCCTGCACGCAGGTCTCCGACAGCGGGTTGAACACGGCGGACAGGTACCCGTCGTGTATGGCCGCGCCGAACGAGGCTTGCTGGAACAGCGCGCTCACCGTATGCGGGTTGAAGATCGCGCCCTCGAACATCGCCACGTAGGCGCCTGTCGCGGTATCCCAGGCGGCCGCGATCGCGTGGCCGGGAGCGGAGAAGAAGTCGCCCCAGGCGTGCAGCACAGTCGTGTTGGTGAACGCGTTCAGCAGACCGCCCACCACGAACCCGGTGAAGATGGCCAGCACGATGATGGTGACCGTATGGCCTTCCAGGATCGTGTCCCGCAGAGCCTCGCCGAACGAGGTGCGTGGTCCCTGTTCCTCGTCCTTCTTCGCGGCGGTGGCCGGGCCCGCCGGACCCGCCGGATCGCTCATTGCCCCGCCTCCGGTGTAGGCGTCGGCGCGGCAGGGGCAGGCGGGGCGGGCGGGGCGGGAGGTTCCGGTCCCTGGTCAGTTCCCCCTGCCATCAGCAGCCCCAGCTCTTCAGCCGGCACCGTCGGCGGCCGGAAACCGGTGATCTTGCCCTCGTACATCACCGCGATCCGGTCCGCGAGGGCGTAGATCTCGTCGAGCTCCGCGGAGACGATGAGCACGGCCACGCCCTTGTCCCGCTGCTGGACGATGCGGCGATGCACGAACTCGATCGAGCCCACGTCCAGCCCGCGCGTAGGCTGGCTGGCCACGAGCACCTTGTGCTCACGTCCGAGTTCCCGGCCCAGGATGACCTTCTGCTGGTTACCGCCGGACAGCGTGCCTACGGCCGTGTCCACCGAGGTGGTCCGGACGTCGAATTCCGTCACCCGCTCGGCCGCGTTACTGGCGATTGCGTCCAGGTTGAGCCTGATGCCGGACGCGTACGGTGGCCTGTCATAGGTGTCAAGGACCATGTTGTCAGCCACGGAGAAGTCACCGACCAGCCCGTCTTCCTGCCGGTCCTCGGGGACGTAGGCGACGCCTGCGCGCAGCCGCTGCCGCGGCGTGGCGTCGGTGAGATCGCGGCCGTTCAGCGTCACCTGCCCCGACGTCGTCGGCCGCAGCCCCATCAGGGCCTCGCACAACTCGGTCTGGCCGTTGCCCTGGACCCCGGCCAGGCCGAGGATCTCGCCCGCCCGGACACCGAACGACACCCCGTTCACCCAGATCCGCCCGGTCTCGTCGGCGACGGTCAAGTCGGCCACGTCCAGTACCACGGCGCCGGGCTGGGCGGCTTCCTTGCTGACCCGGAGCTGCACGTCCCGGCCGACCATGAGCGTGGCCAGCTCGTCCTCGGTGGTGCCGGGCGGACGCTGGCCGACCACCCCTCCCCGGCGGAGCACGGTGATCGTGTCCGCGATCGCCTGGACTTCCCTGAGCTTGTGCGAGATGAAGACGATGGACCGGCCGCCGTCCTTCAGCTCCCTGATGATCCGGAACAGGTCTTGCGTCTCCGCCGGGGTGAGTACCGCGGTGGGCTCGTCGAGGATCAGCACGGTCGCCTCCCTGACCAGCGCCTTGATGATCTCGACGCGCTGCTGGATGCCGACCGGCAGGTTTTCCACGACGGCGTCCGGGTCTACCTCAAGGCCGTAGCGGCGGGAGAGCTCGCGTACGTCCTGCCGCGTTTTACGGCGGTCCAGCAGGCCGGACCGGCGGGTCTCCTCGATGCCGAGGGTAACGTTCTCCGCGACCGTGAACACGGGCACGAGCATGAAGTGCTGGTGCACCATGCCGATGCCGGCCGCGATGGCGTCCCTGGGGGAGTGGAACTGGGCCGCCTTGCCATCGAGCAGTATCTCGCCCTCGTCGGGCTGCAGCAGCCCGTACAGGACGTTCATCAGCGTCGTCTTGCCGGCGCCGTTCTCGCCGAGCAGGGCGTGCACCTGGCCTGGGGCCACCGACAGGTCGATCCGGTCGTTAGCCACCAGCGAACCGAACCGCTTTGTGATGCCCTTCAGCTCAAGTTCCACGTCCGCCCTTCAGGTCCGCGTCCGCACCGATGTGGCAGCGATGCGCACCACGCCGCACCGCTGCCACATCCGGTCGTTCCCTAACGCCGGCGCTACACCGGGCTCTTGGTCGGGGTCGCGATGCTGCCGCTCTCGATGCCGGCCTCCACCGTCTTGAGCTCGCTCTGCAGCGCGGCCGGGACCGTGCTGGCGAAGTCGTGGAACGGGGAGAGCACGGCCCCGCCGTTGGTCAGCGTGCCGACGTACGTACCGCCCGCGAACGTGCCGCCCGCCGCGCTGGTCACCGCGGTCTTCACCGCGGCCACGATGCCCTTGGTGACGCTGGTGATGAAGTACTTGCAGTACTGCGGCGCACTGACGCACCCGTCGGTGTCCACCCAGAACAAGTTCACCTTCTGGCTGCCGGCTGCCGAGTCAGCGTCCTGGACCGCCTTGGCCGCGCCGAGACCGACGTTGCCCGCCACCGGGAAGATGATGTCAGCGCCCTCGCTGATGAACGTCTGGGTCAGCGTCTGGCCCTTGGTCTGGTTGGTGAAGTCACCGGTGAAGGAGCCCTTCTGGGTCTTCTCGTTCCAGCCGAGCACCGTCACGTGCGTGCCGTGCTTGGAGTTGTAGTACTGCACGCCGTCCCAGAAGCCGTCCATGTAGATCGTGACGGTCCCGAAGTCCTCGCCGCCGAAGGTGGCGACCTTGCCGGTCTTGGTCATGCCCGCGGCCAGGTACCCGCCGAGGAAACCGTCCTGCACGGTGTTGAACACCAGCTGGTCGATGTTGGGTTCCTTGGTGCCGGTCAGGCAGTCCGACGCGTACGAGCAGTCGACGATCGCGAACTTCTGGCTCGGGTGCGCCTTGGCCGCGGCCTCCGTCGCCGGGCCCATCAGGAATCCGACGGTGACGATGACGCCGCACTTCTCGCTGAGGAACGTGTTGATGTTCGGGATGTAGTCGCTCTGCGTCGTTGACTGCAGGTACTTCACCGTGATGTTGGGGTTGGCGGCCGCGGCCGCCTGCATGCCCGCCCACGATGAGGCGTTGAACGACCGGTCATCGATGCCGCCGGTGTCGGTGACCATGCAGCCGAGGAACTTGGCCGACGTCCCGCTCGTTGGCGTGGCGGACGTGCTGGATGTGCTGCCGCCCGAGGCCGAGCTATGGCTGCTGCCGCACGCGGCGATGACGAGTGTCGCTGACACGGCCAGCGCCGCCGTGGCCCATGCGCTGTGCTTCACGCTTACCTCCACTGGGCCAGCACGCGCAGCGCCTGGCCTGGATTCGTCCTTGGGGTTGTTCCGCAGGTTATGCCTGGTCGCGCCGGCGGGGAAGGGAACACGCGGCGATTAGGCCAGCTCGTTGCCGAATCGGAATCCGATCAGGATGACCCTCCTGGCCGACCCGACATACCCTCGGGCTCCCCGCCGCGGGCGTTGGTGCCTTCCCACAAAGCAGCAGGCCTGACAAGGCAGCAGGCCTACAGGCTGATGAAGTCCGGTGCGGAGCCGCCGCCGCCGTTGCCCGCTGGCGCCGGCACGCCCGGGAAGTCAAGGGTGACGGTCAGCCCGCCGCCTGGAGTCGGGCTCAGGTCGGCGGTGCCGCCGTTGGAGGTGACCAGCCGGTGCACGATGGCCAGGCCGAGCCCGGTCCCGTTCGGGTTCGAGGTGCTGAACCGCAGGAAGGCGCGCTCCCGTTCCTCGGCGGTCATGCCCGGGCCGTCGTCGCGGACGGTGACCTGGGCGCCGGACGCGGTGACCGTGGTGGTCACGCTGATCTGGTGGCCCGTGCTCAGTGCTTCGAGCGCGTTGGCGATCAGGTTGTCCAGGACCTGCTCCAGGTGCCCGTCGCCGATCCAGGCCAGCGCCGGCCCGCGTGCTCCCCCCGCGCCCGCCCTTCTGGAGTCCGTGACCTCCAGCGCGATGCCCCGGTCATCGGCCACCGGGCGCCAGGCCACCACACGCTCCCGGGCCACCTCGGCCACGTCCACCGCGGCCGGCACCGGCACCACGTTCTCCGCGCGGGCCACCGCGAGCAGGCCGTCGACCAGCCTGGACAGCCGGCCTAGTTCCTCGAGCGCGCCGGCCAGCTCGTGCCCGGTGGTTTCGGGGTCCGGGTCGGTGTCCGCGACGAGCAGGTCGAGCCGAAGGCGCAGCGCGGCGAGCGGGGTGCGCAGCTGGTGCGACACGTCCGCGATCATGGCCCGGTTGCCGTGGACGAGGGCCTCGAGCCGCCCGGCCATGGTGTTGAACGTCGTCGCGAGGCGGCGCAGCTCCGGCGGACCCGAGCCGACCACCGCCCTGATCGCCAGGTCGCCGTCGGCCAGCCGGCCCGCCGCGCTGTCCAGCCCGGCGAGCGGCCTGCTCACCCAGCGGGCCAGGGCGAAGGCCAGCAGCGCCGCGGCGATCATGGCGACGACGCCGATCGTGCCCAGGATGACCCACAGCGCGAAGATGTCGCGGTGGAGCGGTGCCGTGGACCTAGCCAGGATCACCGTGCCCACCAGCGGGCCCGTGGCGGAGTAGACCGGGATCGCGGCGGCCACCCACGATCCCGTGCTCTCGGTGATCGACTGATGCGCCTGGCCCGGCAGCCAGACCCAGTTGTCGGCCCTGGTGGCCAGCTGGTTCCAGTTGCTCGATGGCATGCCCTGATCGGTCAGCGGAGCGCCCTGGACGGCGTTCCCCCCGCTGCGCAGGATCAGCAGGCCCTCGCCTGCCTCCCGCACCTGGTGCAGCACGGTGACCAGCGGCGCGTAGGGGACATCGGGGTGATCCAGACGGGCCTGGACCACCGCGGCGTCGGTGTCGACCGCGTCCGCCGTTTCCTGGATGAACGAGCTCCGGTCGTGTGCGATCGCGTTCAGCGCCAGCGGGACCATCGCGCCGGCGATGATGACGGCGGTAAAGGCCAGCAGGACGAGCAGGATCCGCCTGGTCACTGGAGACTGCCGGGGTCGGCGAGCCGGAAGCCGTGCCCGTAGACGGTCTCGATGAGGCCGGGGTCGCCGAGCTTCCTGCGCAGGGCGGCCATGTGCACGTCGAGCACCTTGGTGGGGCCGTACCAGTGCTCGTCCCAGGCGCGTTCGAGCATCTCCTGGCGGCTGACCACCCGCCCCGGGTCGCTGGCCAGGCACTCCAGGATGGCGAACTCCTTCGGTGTCATCGCGATGTGGTTGGCGCCGACGGTGACCTTGTGCGTGCGCAGGTCGACGGTGAGCGGCCCGTGCTGCAGCACCTGGCCGGCGGGCTGCCGGCTGCGGCGCAGCACGGCCCTGATCCTGGCCAGGAGCTCCTGCAGGCCGAACGGCTTGATCAAGTAGTCGTCGGCTCCCTCGTCGAGCGCCAGCACGCGGTCGGATTCCTCGCCGCGCGCGGTCACGATGATGATGGCCGCGTCGCAGGACTGGCGGAGCCGCCGGCAGACCTCGACCCCGTCGATGTCGGGCAGGCCGAGGTCGAGCAGCACCACGTCGGGCACCGGCCAGTCGAGCGCCGCCTGCCCGGTGGTGACGCTGCCCGTTTCGTAGCCGGCCCGGGTCAGCCCGCGGACCAGCTGGGTGGCGATGCCGGGGTCATCTTCCACCACAAGGACCCGGCCAAGACGTGCGTTCACGGCCTCCACGTTAAGCACGAAACCGGCCCGCACCTAACCGGACGCAGATCTTAACCAAACCTGAACTTGTTCCAGGGTGGGTCCTAGGAACTGGCTGGGCATGATTGCTATCAGAGTTCCTTGCTCTTAGCGTGGTCCGCCTCCCTGCCGCGGACCGCGCAGGACATGAGAGGTCCGCGTGGATAAGGCACCCTGCCGCCTTACCCACGCGGACCCATTTCCGGGCATAAGTCCCGGGGGCTCCCTTCAGGCCCGGAATTGATGAACCCTTAGAGTCGTCACGTGATCATTGACTGGCCTGCCCTGCGCGCGGCCGCGGTAGCGGCGGCGGCCCGGGCGTACGCGCCGTACTCCGGACTGCGGGTGGGGGCGGCGGCCCTGGCCGCCGGAGGGCAGATCGTCACCGGCTGCAACGTGGAGAACGCTTCCTACGGGCTGACCCTGTGCGCGGAGTGCGGCCTGGTCAGCGCGCTGCACGCGGCGGGCGCCGCGCCACCGGACGCCCGCGCCCTGCTGCTGGCCGTGGCCGTCGTCGCGGGCGACGGAGAGCCGCTGCTGCCGTGCGGCCGGTGCCGCCAGCTGCTGCTCGAAGCCGGCGGCGGCGACCTGCTGGTGGACACCGCGGACGGTCCGGTCGAGCTCAAGATCCTGCTCCCCGCCGCCTTCACCGGCACTGACCTGGCCGAACGCCGGGGAGCCGAGCGCCGCCAAACTCGTTGAGCGACCCGTTTCCCCGGTCCCGCCATCGGTCTTCGCGGGGTAGCACAATGGTGGGATGCTGACACTCGACCAGATCCAGGCGGTCCCGAAGGTCCTGCTGCACGATCACCTCGATGGCGGCCTGCGCCCGCAGACCGTCCTTGAGCTGGCCCGCGAGACGGGCTATCACGACTTGCCAGGGGACAACACCGAAGAGCTGACCAAGCGGCTGACCGAAGGCGCGCACCGCGGTCATCTCGAGATCTACCTGGACGCGTTCAGGCACACGGTCGCGGTCAAGCAGACCCCGGACGCGCTGCGCCGGGTGGCCGCCGAGTGCGCCGCGGACCTGGCCGCCAACGGGGTGGACTACGCCGAGGTCAGGTTCG
>PMOU01000141.1 GCA_003161205.1 Actinomycetota bacterium
CCTGGGCATGAATGTCAGCGCGATGCTCTGGCTCAAGGTGGAGCCGTCCCGGCTCGATGCGGTCGGCCAGGCCCTCGCCGGGCACCCCGAGGTCCCGTTCGCCGCCGCGACCACGGGCCCGGCCAACGTGGTGGTGACCGCCCTTTTCCGTGACACCCAGCATCTCTACGAGTACCTGACCGGCCCGCTGGCCGCGCTGCCCGGGGTGAGCTCGGTGGAGACCGCGCCGATCATCCGCACGCTCAAGCGCACCGGCTCCGTTCACTGAGGTGACACGGCTTGCTTCACCGGAGGCTCCGGTAATGCGCTCTGCTAGTGGTACTTGGCGCTCACCACTAGGGCTCAGCCGCAGCGAATGCGAGAATCTACCCAGGGGTGAGTTTTCGCAAAGGACTCTAAGTTCGCCTTCCTGATCCTGAAGTGGGGAATCCCGTGACCCAGCCCCCAGGACTGGCCGGCCGCGCCGAGGAGCAGGCAGCACTGCGCCGCCTGCTGCTATCGCTGAGCAGCGGGATGAGCGGGGCCTTGGTTCTGCGGGGTGAACCGGGCATTGGGAAGACGGCCCTGCTGGAGTACCTGGCCGGAGCTGCACCGGATATCGACTTTGCCGTGATGTCAGGGGTCGAGTCCGAGGTCGGGTTCGGTTTCGCCGGGCTCTATAGGCTGCTGGTTCCCTACCTCGGCCGGATTGACCAGCTGCCTACGCAGCAACGCCTGGCCCTCGGCACGGCACTGGGTCTGGTGGACGGACGGCCGGGGACACCTTTCCTCGTTGGCCTCGCGGCGCTGACGGTGCTGGCCGATGCCGCGCAGGACCGGCCGCTGGTGTGCGTTATCGACGACGCCCAGTGGCTTGACCCCGAGTCCCTGGAGGTGCTGGCGTTCGTCGCCCGGCGGGTCTACGCCGAACGGCTCGGCATCGTCTTCGGCGTACGGGAGCCGCCCCGGCTCGCGGTGCTCGAGGGCATCCCGGAGCTGAAGCTGTCCGGGCTTTCCCCGGCGTCGGCGGCGGAGCTGCTGGTCACCCTGGCGTCTGGCCGGGTGGATCCGCACGTGGCCGCGCAGGTAGCCGAGCAGGCGGAAGGCAACCCGCTGGTGCTGACTGAGGTGGGCCGGGAACTGGCCGAGGGCCGCATTCCGTCAGGGCTGCTGCTGAACGCGCCCGTCCCGGTGGGCCAGCGCCTGGAGACCCACTTCCGGGACCGCGTCCAGGAGCTTCCTCCGGACTGCCTGGCGCTGCTGCTGCTCGCAGCCGCCGGCGCGCCCCCGGCCGTTACCTGGAAAGCCGCTGCGCTGGTAGGCCTGGGACCTGCGGCAGCACTGCCGGCCGAGACCGGGCAGCTGGTGACGATGACGCCGGAGCTGCGATTCCGTCATCCGCTGATCCGCGCCGCCGTTTACGCCAGCGCCGAGCCTGCCGACCGTCGCCGGGCTCATGAGCTGCTTGCCCGCGCGACCGATGCCGGCAGCCACCCGGATCTGCGGGCCTGGCATCTCGCCGCGGCGGCGCTGGCACCGGGCGAGGACATCGCCGCCGAACTGGAGCGATGCGCGGAAGTGGCGCGCCGGCGCGGCGGGTTCCTGGCGGAGGCAGAGTTCCTGGCCCGGGCGGCGGAGCTGTCCCCGGACCCTGCCGGTGTGGCGGCGCGCACGCTGGCTGCCGCCGGGGCGGCCGTGACCGGCGGGGCGCCGCTGCGGGCCGAGGCCCTCCTGGATGCGGGTGACCCCGCTTTCGAGGATCCGTTCGTGCGCGCTCAGGCCCAGCGGCTCCGTCAGCGGGTCCGCTACCTGACCGGCCGGCCGTTCGGCGAGATACCCATCGCGCTCCTGGGCGCGGCGAAGGTCCTCGCCCCGATCGACCGCGGCCTGGCCCGGCGGACCCTGCTGGACGCCGTGGAGCTGGCCATTGTCACGGGCCATCTCATTTCGGGTGTCACGGGGGCAGAGGTCGGCCGGGCGGCCCTTGCGCTGCGCGCCGACGGGGGCAGCAATCCCGGTATCGACGATCTGCTGCTCGCGGGGCTCGCGACGCTTGCGGCCGATGGCTACGTCAAGGCTGCGCCCCTGCTGCGCCGGGCGGTTACGGCGATGGCGGCACCGGACGCGGTCGGGGCGGCGGTCCCGGCCTGGTTCATCGACGGCGTGTACGCCGCGCACGCCCTGTGGGATGACCAGGGCCGCCACGACTGGCTTCAGCGCTGCGAGCGCGTGGCCCGCACGACAGGGGCACTTCATCATCTGCAGCTGGCGCTGACGTGTCTGTCGACCGTCGAAGCGCAGACGGGTCAGCTCACTTCCGCCGAAGCGCGCGGTGCGGACAGCCGCCAACTGGGTCTGGCCATCGGGTTCAGCTCGGAGAAGCTGGCCGTGAACTCTAACGCCGAACTGCTGGCCTGGCGGGGGCTCGACACCGCGGTCCAGCTCGCGGCCGACAACGGCACCGCGGCGGCGGAGTACCTGCGCGCAGGGGACATCAAGCGGCCCGGGTACCGAGCCTTGATGGTCCTGCACCTGAGCCGGGGCCGCTACCTGGACGCGTTCCAGGTCGCCAGCCGCATGCGGGCCGACGACCGGCTGGACTTTGACAACGAAGCCCTGCCCAACCTCGTGGAGGCCGGGATCCGGAGCGGTCACCGTGATGCCGCAGTGGCAGCTCTCGCGGAGCTGGTAGAGCGGGCGACCGCGAGCGGCACGTCCTGGGCTCTCGGGCTGATGGCGAGATCCCAGGCGCTGATGGAAGCCGGCGACCCCGAGCCGCTGTACCAGCAGTCGGTCAGCCACCTCGGGAAGACCACCGTGATCACGGACCTGGCCCGCGCCCACCTGCTGTACGGGGAGTGGCTCCGGCGGCAGAAGAGGCGCCTGGACGCACGGGACCAGCTGCAGCACGCTTATGACCTGTTCACCAGCATGGGCGCGCTGGCCTTCGCCCACCGTGCGGGGGTCGAGCTGGCGGCCACCGGCGCGCGGGTGCAGAAAAACGCGCCGCGCCAGGCAGGCGATCTGACCGCCCAGGAGGCCCAGATCACCCGGCTGGCCGCCGGGGGTGCCACGAACCAGATGATTGCCGCGGAGCTGTTCATCAGCACGCACACGGTCGGCTATCACCTGACCAAGGCCTTCAGGAAGCTGGGAGTGACGTCGCGCCAGCAGCTGCCCGCCGTCCTGGACCGATGACGCTGGCCGCAGCGGCCGCCCCCGGCATCGGTCATCTGACTGCGCCGGGCGGGGCGCAGCATATGCCCAGCGCTGAGACAGAATTACCGAACAGGCCAGATGTCATCACGCCCGGGAGGCGACCGCCGGTGACGACCAGGGCTGTTAACTACTGGTCCCGTCTGGCAGCTGCAAGCGCGTCACGCAGGGCAGCGCGGGAAGTGACGCCAAGCTTCGGGAACAGCTGGTAGAGGCGGGCGCTCACCGTGCGGTGGGACAGATACAGCCGCCCGGCGATCTGCTTGTTAGTCAGCCCGGATGCGGCGAGCGCGGCGATTTCGAGTTCCTGCGGTGTGAGGCTGGGAGCGCTGGGGCGATCCGGGTGAGACACCGGCAGGCCGGCCGCCCGGAGCTCGCCGGCGGCCCGCATTGCCCACGGCTGGGCGCCCAGTCGGCGAAAGATGTCTAGAGCTGACCGAAGGTGGAGCCGCGCGTCGGTGACGGCTTTTCTCCGCCGCAGCAGCTCCCCGTAAGCGAGTTCCACTCTGGCCAGCTCAAGCGGCCACCGCCCGGCGCCAGGCGTGGCCACTGCCTCCTCATACAGCGCCACAGCTTCGTCGGCCGGGGCAGCCATGGCCTCGCAGCCGGCGAACACCACTGCCAGCCGGGGAGAGATCGCGGCGATGTCCGCCGCGCGCATGGCGGCCACATGCGCGCGCGCCTGCTCGTGACGGCCTGTCCGGACGGCCGACTCGACCAGGTCCATCAGCACCCACAGGGCATGCGGGGTGTAGGCCGGCAGGACGCCGGCGGGGCTGATGGCCGACGCATGCCGGTAGGCCTCCTCGAATTCTCCCAGCGTTATTGCGCACAGTGCCCGCACGTGGTGGGAGAACGTCGCGGCCATTCCGACGCCTCGGGNNACCTCTCGCCACCATGATGAGCGCCCTGATATAGCCGCCGAGAATCACCGAGTAGCGACGGTAGCCGTGTTCCGCACTTATCTGGAGCCCTTCCGCGGCCAGGTCAAGGGCTTCGTCCCACTGCCCGGTAAGCCAGTCGTCCACGCAGCTCGAGACCACCGCATTGATGGCCAGCGCGATTGCGCCGCCCTCCCGGCCGTCGCGAATGACTCGGTTCAAGGCTTCCCGGCAATCGCCTAGCCGGTCCGTGTACACACAGGCGATGGCTACCCGGGTTATCTGGACGGGGTTGAATTCATCCCGCAGCGTGTCGAAGACAGCGGCGAGCTGATCGAGAGCGGAGGCGGCTTGCCGCACGGGGTCGCCGAAGGCCTTGGCGCACAGTACGAGGAGATCTGGTGCTGCGGGGATGATCCGGTCGACGGCATCGTTGAACGGCTTCCACAGTTCAGGCCGGCCTCCGAACCAGGCGATCATGACCAGGCTGTGCAGCGCATCGATCAGCGTCTCGTCATTCGCGTCGTAACGGTCGCCGTATGCCATGATCGCTCCGGCCAGAAGCCGGTGCGCAGAATCGATATCGCACTCGGCATTCAGCAGCAGGTAGGAGGCCGCGATGGCGGCCTTTAGCGACGTGGCTGCCTCGGGCCCGGCCTGGCGGGCATCGGTCAGCAGCTGCGCCGCGCTGGCTAGCTGCCCGGTTACTTCCGCGCCCAGGTAGGCGGCTTCGACCAGCCGGCGTCCCCGGTCCAGCCGATGCTCGCTGAGCTCGGCGGCACGGGTTAGGGCGGCCGCCGCGCCGACCGCGTCGCCCCGCCTCAAACTCGCCTGCGCGGTGCGCTCGAGTAGGTCGGCGACCTGCTCATCAGGTGGCACAGTCGCCTCGGCCAGATGCCAGGCCCGGCGGTCGGGCTGATCGGCGAGCGCCTCGGCGAGCGCACGGTGGGCACGCCGCCGCTCGATTCCGGTCGATGCCGCGACCATGGCGGCCCGAGCCAGCGGGTGGCGGAACACGAGCCGATGGTAGTTCTCATCGATGGAGACCAGACGCGAGCGCTCAACGGAAGCAAAGCCGCCCTGCGCGTTGAAGCTGCGCGCTGCCGCATCCAGGACGGCGATGTCCCCGGACTGCTCCAGCGCCGCGAGCAGGAGCAGTGCGCGGCTGGTAACGGGTAGCTCGCCAACTTGGGATGCGAACAAAGCATCCAGCTGGCGGTTGAGCGGAAGGATCGGCGGGAGAGGTTCGGCACCGCTGCGCTGCTCGATGGTCAGGGCGGCCGGGAGCTCCGTCAGCGCCAGAGGGTTCCCCCGCGCCTCGGCCAGCACACGGCGGTGGACCCCCGCGGCTAGCATCGGGAACCGCGTGCTGAGGAGCCGGGCTGCTGAGCGGTCATCAAGCGGCCGGAGGAAATGCTCGGGCAGCCCGGCCACCGCGAGCGGACCACCGGACCCCGGCCGGGATGCCGCTATGAGCCCGACACGAGCGCCAGGCAGGCGGCGGCCGACGAAGGCGAGCACTACTGCACTGGCCTGGTCCAGCCATTGCACGTCATCCACGATGATGAGCACCCGTCGCGCGTCAGCGGTCCGCCGGAGGAGTTCCAGCGCCGCGTTGCACAGGACGAGCCGCTCGGCGGAAGGGCCATCGCCGAGGCCGAGGGCTACCGAAAGCGCACCGCGGTAAGTGGCGGAAAGCAGGCTGAAGTCAGCGCGAAGCGGAGCCAGCAGCTGGTCCAGGGCAGAGAAGCTGACCTCCGCCTCAAACTCCACCCCCGCAGCACGAAGGACGCGCGTCCCGGCCGCCGCCGCGAGTTCCGCCGCCACGTCCAGCAGGGCGCTCTTGCCCATCCCGGGGTCGCCGGTCAGCAGCAGCGCCGCGCCGCCCATCGCGGTCCCGCCAACGGAGGATCCAATCAGGTCAAGTTCGTCGGCACGCCCCACCAGCGCCTGAGCCAGCACGTTGCCGGCCACGACGCGAGGCGCATGACGAGGCACGCCTGCGGGCTGAGCGGAGGCCACGCGGGTCAATCTAGCTGGCGGCGGGCATGACGCGAATCCTGCACAACCTCTAGTCCTGTCCGTGCCCTCCGCTGCGGGACAGCGGCTCGAGCTGGCGGCCACCGGATATCCGTCAAACAGGCGTGCTCTCCGCGTCCGCTGCACCGAGAGCGTCGCCAATCCCAGCCCGGGAGGTGATAGCGAGCTTCAGGAAGACCTGCCGCAGATGGGCACCGACGGTCCGGGGAGATATGAACAGGCGTTGCCCGATCTGCTTGTTGGTCAGGCCGGATCCCGCAAGTACGGCGACTTCCCTTTCCTGAGGCGTGAGTCCCGCCGGGCCGAAGTCGCCGGCCTGCGACTTGGTCGGGCTGGTGGCGAGGAGCTCGGTCCTGGCTCGCGTGACCCACGGGCGGGCGTCCAGGTGGGTAAAGGCGCCGAGCGCCGCCGTGAGGTGAACTCGCGCCTCCGTAGTCGCCTGGGCTCGCCGCAGGCGCTCTCCGTAGGCAAGCTGGACGCGGGCCAGGTCGAATGGCCACCGATCGGCCCCGGGAAGAGCTAGGGCGCGGGCGAACGGTGCGGTGAAACCCCCATCCGGGGCAGCCACGCCGGCACAGCCGCCCGCCAGCAGGGCCAGTCGCGGAGACAACTCTGCGATGCGGGCCTCGTGCATGGCGGCGACATGCGCCGCCGCCTCGGCATGGCGATTCGTGCGGACGGCTGCCTCCACGAGGTCCAGGCTGACCCACAGCGCCTGCCCGGCATGGGGGGCGAATACGCCCGGCGGGCTGATGGCCGCTGCCTGCTGGTATGCCTCGTCGAACTCATTGCGGCCCAGCGCGGCAAGCGCCCGGGCATGGCACGCATACCCCTGAACTGCGCCGGCTCCTTTGGGAATCGCCCACTGGTCCATCGCCTCGGTCAGTGTCCGCACTGCGGCATCATCGCCTTGGGCGGCAGCCAGAAGCGCGGTCGTCATCCGAAGGGGCCAGGCCAGGAGCTGATACCCGTGGGCCTGACACAGTCCGACACCTTCCCTGGCCAGCCGGCGCGCTTCCGCCCAGCGGCCGGTCATGAAGCCGTCCAGGCACAGCAGCATGATCGCGTTGATAGCTGAGGTGATGGCGCCGCCCTCGCGTCCTTCCCGCACCACTCGCCATAGCGGTTCCCGGCAGGCCGACACCTGGTCGACGTAAATACCCGCCGTCGCTATCCGCTCTATCCGGGTGGGATCCGTCTCGTCGCGGAGCCCATCGATAGCGGAACTGAGCCGGCCGAGCCAGCCAGCCGCGGTCCGGACAGGATCAGCAAGCAGATGTGACCACAGGGACAGCACCGGAGCCGCGCCGGGGGTCAGCCGGGATACGTTGGCTTCGAACGGTCCCCACAGTTCTGGGCGTGCACCGTACAGGCAGACCTTGAGCAGGTTATGGAGCGCCTCAATGAACGCCGGATCGGCGGCGCCGCTTTCAGCGGCGTGGCTTTCAATCGCCGTGACGAGCAGCCGATGGGCGCCATCGACGTTGCCCTGGCCATTGAGTTCTACGAACGCCGCGGTGACGGCGCCCTGAAGAGAGCTAGCAGCTGCCGGGCCTGGGCGGGCAGCGTCGGACAGCAACTCCGCGGCGTTGCGGATCTCGCCGGTCACGTCAGCAGCTAGGTAGGCAGCTTCTGCCAGCCGACGGGCGCGGTCGTGGCTGTCGGGACTGAGATCGGCGGCCCGGATCAGCGCGGTCACCGCGCCAATAGCGTCGCCGCGGCGCACCGCACGATTCGCGGCCTGACCGAGCAGCTTCGCCAGATCCTCATCGGGAGCGGTTGTTGCCTCGGCCAGATGCCATATCTGCAGGTCAGGCTGGTCTGCCAACCCGTCGGCGAGGCAGCGATGAGCCCGGCGGCGCTCGCCCGCAGTCGCGATCTCCGCCACCGTCGCGCGGACCATCGGATGACGAAACGTCAGTTGCCCTGTCCCTTGGTGGACAGTCACCAGTCGCGCCTGCTGCGCGGGCGCGAGCTGAGCCGTGACCTCGCCATGAGGAGCTGCTGCGCGTAGGACGTCAAGGTCACCCGTGTCACCCAGAGCCGCCATCAGGAGCAGCTCCCGGGTGCCGGCGGGCAGTTTGGCGACCCGCGAGGCGAACAGCGCCCGAAGACGCTCGGTCAGCGGCATGACTGGCGGAAGCCCTCGCAGGGACGCAAGTTGCGGTCCGCTCAGCGCCGTCGGCAGCTCCAGCAGGGCGAGCGGATTTCCCTCCGCCTCTGTCAGGACACGCTTACGGACCCGGCCCGGCAGCATCGGGAAACGCGTGCCGATCAGGCTTGCGGCCGCCTCCTCGGCGAGCGGCTGAAGCTCATGTTCCGGCAGGCCGTTGCGGTCGAAAAAGGTGTCGGCGTCAGTGCGGAACGCGGCCAGCAGCCCTACCCGGGCAGCTGCACGGCTCCGGCCGAGGAAACCGAGTGCCGCAGCGCTCGAGCGGTCTACCCAGTGCAAATCATCGACGATCACCAGCACCGGCCTGACCGCGGCCGCCGCACGAAGAACCGAAACGAGGGCCGCGGCCACCGCGAAACGATCCGGCACCGGGCCATCCTCGAAGCCCAACGCGACGGTCAGCGCAGTCTGCTCAGCCTCGGCCAGCCAGTCGAGCGCTCCGTGAAGCGGAGACAGGAGCTGATTCAGGGCGGAGAAACTGACGTCGGTCTCGAACTCCACGCCGCTGGCACGGAGCACCGCGCTGCCCGCGGCGGTTGCGACGTCCCCCGCGGCGTCCAGAAGGGCGGTCTTGCCCACGCCCGGGTCTCCGGACAGCAGGAGCGTCCCGCCACGGACGGCTGCCTCATCCAGGAAAACCCGGAGACGTACGAGATCGTCGCTGCGCCCCACGAGTACCTCGGTTGTGCGGCTTCGCGGAGAAGAGACCTCTTCCATCACACTATCCCGCTGGGTCGAACCGACCTGGCGACTGAAATTCTATCCGTACTTCAAGTCATTTGACCGATGACTTCGGACGTAATCTCCCTTTCGGGCCTTCTGGCGCAGAGTGGTCAGCCGAGGGTACTGGTTCCATGGGCCGCTGCCCGCGAAATTCCTGGGCTGTGCCGACGATATGGGCTCAGCCTGCCCGGACCGCGGCCTCCAGCCGGGTCATATGGCCGATGTCCGGACACCGCGTCCCCGTGCACCCTTCTAGTGCCTCCGGCCCGGCCCGGCCTGGCCCCACAAGCGTTTCCCATTCGTCTGAGCAAGGAGCCGAGGAAATGACCACGATCACCACCCAGGACGGTACCGAGATCTACTACAAGGACTGGGGCGAGGGTCCGGCCGTGACGTTCTCACACGGCTGGCCGCTGAACGCCGACGCGTGGGACGGCCAGCTGCTGTTCCTCGCTCAGCACGGCTTCCGCGTGATCGCCCACGACCGGCGCGGCCACGGCCGATCCAGCCAGCCCTCAGCCGGGAACGACATGGACGGCTACGCCGACGACCTCGCGGCCGTGATCGAGGCGCTCGATCTCCGGGACGCCACGCTCGTGGGCCACTCGACCGGCGGCGGCGAGGTCGCCCGCTACATCGGGCGACACGGGACAGGGCGGGTCGCCAAGGCGGCTTTGATCTCCGCGGTGCCGCCGATCATGGTGAAATCCGACGCCAACCCCGAGGGCCTGCCGATCGACGTATTCGACGGCCTGCGCGCTGGCCTGGTCAAGGACCGCTCCCAGTTCTACAAGGACCTCGCCACGCCGTTCTACGGCGCCAACCGGCCCGGCGCCCAGGTTTCGCCCGGCGTGCTGGACCAGTTCTGGCTGTGGAGCATGCAGTCCGGCCTCAAGAACGCCTACCAGAGCATCAAGGCCTTCTCCGAGACCGACTTCACCGCAGACCTTGAGAATATCGACGTCCCGACCCTGGTCCTGCACGGCGAGGACGACCAGATCGTGCCCGTCCACGACGCAGCGAAAAAGTCGGCGAGGCTCATCAAGGACGTCAAGGAGATCTACTATCCGGGCGCGCCGCACGGCCTGACGGATACGCACGCGGATCAGTTCAACGCCGACCTGCTGGCCTTCCTCCGAAGCTAACCAAGCCGCGACCCAAGGCGAAAGCTGAAGGCGCAGCCGCCCCTCTCGAAGGACATTGTCATGCCATTCGTCACCGTTGGCAAAGAGAACACCACCGACATCAACCTCTATTATGAGGACCACGGAAACGGCCCGGCGGTAGTGCTGCTAAGCGGCTGGCCGCTGGACAGCCGGTCCTGGGAGCCCCAGCTGCATGCCCTGCTGGCGGCAGGCCATCGCGTGATCATGTACGACCGCCGGGGGTTCGGGCAGTCTGACCGGCCGACCGAGGGCTACGACTTCGGCACGCTCGCCGATGATCTCGACATCCTGCTGACCAAGCTCGATCTGCGGGAAGCCGTCCTGGTCGGCTTCTCGCTCGGCACCGGGGAGCTAGCCCGCTACATCGGCACTCGCGGGACCAGCCGGCTGGCCGGCTCCGTCTTCATCGAGAGCCTCGCGCCCTCGTTCGTCAAGTCCGATGAGAACCCGAACGGGGTCGACCAGGCGACGGTCGACACGGTCCGGCAGGCGATCCTCGACGACCGGCCCGCCTGGCTCACCGGCCTGCTCGGGGACTTCCTCAACCTCGACGACTATCTCGGCAAGCGGGTGAGCGAGGAGACCGTGCGCAACAACTGGAACGCCGGGGCCGGCGCGTCGCCGTGGGCGACATGGGCGTGCGTGCTCACCTGGCTGGACGACTTCCACGACGACATCAAGCGGATCGACGTCCCGACGCTGATCATGCACGGAACCGCTGACCGGATCCTGTCCGTCGCGGGCCAGGGTCGGCGCATGCACGCGGCCCTGCCCGACGCGAAGTACGTCGAGATCGAAGGCGGCCCGCACGTCATGTGCGTCACCCATGCCGCCGAGGTCAACCGGGAGCTACTGGCCTTCCTGGCTAGCGTGAATCCCGTGGGCGGCGGTTCTGCGTGAGCCGGCTCCGGCCGGCGCGGCCGCGCCGGCCGGCAACTCAATCCCTCAGGAGGACCAGCCATGGCGTCCACACCCACAACGAATTCCCAGCAACCCGCCGACGCGCTCGCGGCCAAGCTGAAGCGCACCGAGCTGCAGCACAGCGCATCCTCGATTCCTGGCCGGGACATTGTGCAGGTGCGTACCGAGATCCCGTGCGGCGTCGAGTCGGGCTGGCACATCCATCCGGGCGAAGAAATCGGCTACATCCTCGCCGGGACGGTACAGATGATGATCCAGGGACAAGCCAGCCTGACCCTCCACGCCGGCGACCCCTTCCTGATGCCGCCCCGCACGCCTCATAACGCACTGGACATCGGCCCCGGAACCGGCCAGATGCTCTCCACCTACATCGTCGAGGCCGGGGAGCCGCTCGCGACCTTCGTAGACGGGCCGCCGAGCTGACTGATCGGCAGGCTCCCGGCGCATTCGCCAGCACAGTCCTCGAAGTAGCTGACCGGCCCACGTTGGATACCGGTGTCAGGACCAGCGGTCGAGGTACCCGATGAGCTCGGACAGCCTGGTGATGACCGCGTCGGGCACGGCGGCTTCGTACGCGGGTACGTCGGAGTTCGAGATGAGGACGGCGCGCATGCCCGCGCTCTTGGCGCCGTGGATGTCGTCGTACGGCCGGTCGCCGACGAAGACGCAGGCCGCGGGGTCGTCTTCGCCGATAGCCTGCATGGCGGCGCGGAACGCCTCGGGATGCGGCTTGACCCAGTCGATCTCGCTGCTGTAGACGGCGCCGTCGATCAGCTCGAAGACCTCGTCCCGGACGAAGATCTGCTCGTGGGCGCTGCGCGGCCACATGGTGTTGGACAGCACGCCCACCTTGATGCCGCGCCGGCGCAGCTCGCTCAGCAGCGGCGGAACGTCCGGGTCGGTAAGCGTGTGCGGGTCCCACGCCTGGAAGTAGCTGGCCAGCAGCTCCGGTGCGACGGTGACGCCAGCCCGCTCGAAGATGTGGTCCAGCGTCCAGCTCCGCTGCGACTGCTCGCCGTGGCGCCAGAGCTCCATCTCGGCCGCGCGGACCGACGTCGCGATGGCCGCCGCCTCGGCGGCCGGATAATGCTGCGCGCACACCTCGAGCCAGAGTTCACCCAGGTCTATGCCGTGCCACGGGGTGAGCGTCCCGCCCCAGTCGAAGATGACCGCCCTGACCGCCATGAACCGAATCCTACGCAGTGACCCCCGCCCGGCCGCGACCCCCGCCCGGCCGCCAGGAGCCCGAGCCCGGTCATTCCTTCTTGACAAAACCGACCTTTTTAATGGACTATAGGAACGTGTCCCCTGGATATGTAGCGGTAGGAACCCAGCTGCTCACCCGCCCCCGCGTCCCCGAAGATCCGGACGCCGAATCCGGCTACCCCTGGAGTGAGCGGGTACCGCTACCGGGCCGGGACGCGACCTTGCTCGCCGTGGTGCCGATCCCGGGCACCGATACCTCGCTCGCCATCGTCGGCTACGCCATCGCCAACTCCAGCGGCTACACCGCGGGCAACCAGGCGACGGGCGAGCAGCCGCACCGGCTTGTTCCTCCCGATCGGGCCGCCGGGCAGCA
>PMOU01000466.1 GCA_003161205.1 Actinomycetota bacterium
ATCCAGTCAAGATCGAAGGCGACGACGTTTACGTCGCGCTCACCATAAGCAACAAGGAGTCATAGTGGCCACCCTCGAGATCCGCGACCTGCACGTCAGCGTGGAAGAGGCTCCGTCCTCAACCACGGGCGGCGTGCACCGGGAGATCCTGCGCGGCGTGGACCTGACCGTCCGTGACGGCGAGACCCACGCGGTCATGGGGCCGAACGGGTCGGGCAAGTCCACCCTGGCCTACGCCATCGCCGGTCATCCCAAGTACCTGGTCACCCGGGGCAGCGTCACCCTGGACGGCGAAGACGTGCTGGCCATGGGTGTGGACGCGCGCGCTCGCGCCGGCCTGTTCCTGGCCATGCAGTACCCGGTCGAGGTGCCGGGCGTATCGGTGTCGAACTTCCTGCGCACCGCCGTCACGGCGGTCCGGGGCGAGGCGCCGAAGCTGCGTGACTTCATCAAGGAACAGCGCGCCGCGATGGCCGCGCTATCCATCGACCCGGCCTTCGCCGAGCGCAACCTGAACGAGGGATTCTCCGGCGGGGAGAAGAAGCGGCACGAGATCTTGCAGCTTGAGCTGCTCAACCCGAAGTTCGCGATCCTCGACGAGACCGACTCAGGCCTGGACATCGACGCTCTCAAGGTCGTCTCGGAGGGGATCAACCGGTTCCGCGAGAAGCCCGGGCACGCGGTCCTGCTGATCACCCACTACACCCGGATCCTGCAGTACGTGAAGCCGGACTTCGTGCACGTGTTCGTGGCCGGGCGGATGGTCGCCGAAGGCGGTCCCGAGCTGGCCGATCAGCTGGAGAACGAGGGTTACGAGAAGTTCATCGGGGTGCCGGCATGACCGATTACCCGGCTCACCTCGACGTCGAGGCGATCCGGGCTGACTTCCCCGCGCTGGCCCGGACGGTGCGCAACGACAAGCCGCTCATCTACCTGGACACCGGGGCGACCTCGCAGAAGCCGGTGCAGGTGCTCGACGCCGAGCGGGAGTTCTACGAGCGGCACAACGGTGCCGCGCACCGCGGCGCGCACCTGCTCAGCGAAGAGGCCACCGAGATCTACGAGGGCGCGCGGGCCAAGGTCGCCGCGTTCATCGGGGCCGACACGGAGGAGGTGGTGTTCACCAAGAACGCCACCGAGTCGATCAACCTGGTCGCCTACGCGCTCAGCGGGCCCGGGCGGCTCCAGGTGCAGCCGGGCGACGAGATCCTCATCACCGAGATGGAGCATCACGCCAACCTCGTGCCCTGGCAGCAGCTCTGCCAGCGCACCGGCGCGACCCTGCGCTGGCTGAGCGTCGCCGCCGATGGCCGGCTCGACCTGGACAACCTCGACGACCTGCTCACCGAGCGCACCAAGCTCGTTGCGGTGACGCACCAGTCGAACGTCACCGGCGCGATCCCGCCGGTGGCGGAGATCGCCGCCGCGGCGCACGAGCGGGGCGCGCTGGTGCTGGCCGACGCGGCCCAGTCGGTGCCGCATCAGCCGGTGGACGTGGCCGCGCTCGGCGTGGACTTCCTCGCCTTCTCCTCGCACAAGATGCTCGGCCCGTACGGGATCGGCGTGCTGTTCGGCCGGGCCGAACTGCTCGAGGCGCTGCCGCCGTTCCTGACCGGCGGGTCGATGATCGAGGTGGTGCGGATGGAAGGCAGCACGTTCCTGCCGCCGCCGCAGCGGTTCGAGCCGGGCGTTCCCGCCGCCGCCGAGGCCGCGGGCCTGGGCGCCGCCGTCGATTACCTCAGCGCCCTGGGCATGGGCAACGTCGCCGCGCACGAGGAGTCGCTCACCGCGCACGCGCTTGACGCGCTGCGCGAGATGCCAGGCCTGCGCATCCTGGGACCTGACACCACCAAGGACCGCGGCGGCGCTGTCGCGTTCGAAGTCGAGGGCGTCCACCCGCATGACGTGGGCCAGGTGCTCGACGAGCTGGGTATCGCGGTGCGCACCGGCCACCACTGCGCCTGGCCGCTGCACCGTGCCCTGGGCGTGCAGGCCAGCACGCGGGCGACGTTCTACGTTTACAACACCCATGCCGAGGTAGACGAGCTGGCGGCGGGTATCCACTACGCCCAGCGCTTCTTCGGCGTCAGGCAATAGATGTGGTTCCACCGGGATGATGGTGCTGGCTTTCAGTGTTGGAGCAACACGTGATGCCACTCGAGTCGATGTACCAGGAGATCATCCTGGATCACTACCGCAACCCCCACCACAAGGGCCTGCGGGATCCCTTTGACGCCGAGGTTCATCACGTCAACCCGGTCTGCGGCGACGAGGTCACGCTGCGGGTGTCCCTCAAGGACGTCGGCGGCGAGCCGGTGGTCGAGGATGTGTCGTACGAATCGCTTGGCTGCTCGATCAGCCAGGCGAGCGCGTCGGTGATGAGCGATCTCGTCATCGGCAAGCCGGTGAGTGAGGCCATGACCATCAGCCAGGCGTTCCTCGAGCTCATGCAGTCCAAGGGGGCCCGGGCCGATGGAGAACCTGACGAGGACGTGCTGGAGGATGCGGTGGCGTTTGCCGGCGTCTCGAAGTACCCCGCCAGGATCAAGTGCGCCCTGCTCGGCTGGATGGCATGGAAGGATGCGACCGCGCAGGCCATGGAGGTAGAGCAATGACGGAGAACGCGACTACGGAGTCCGAGCCTGAGGTGGCCGCCGCGCCGGTGACGGCGGAGACCGCGGGGGAGCCTGCCGAGCTCACGCCTGCCGGGCTGAGCCCCGCTGAGCTCACCCCTGAGCAGGCGGATGTGCTCGAGGCGCTGCGCGACGTGGTCGACCCCGAACTCGGGATCAACGTCGTCGACCTCGGCCTGGTCTACGGCGTCGACGTCGACGACGAGCGGATCGCCACCATCGACATGACCCTGACCAGCGCCGCGTGCCCGCTGACGGACGTGATCGAGGATCAGGCCCGGGAAGCCCTGGAGGGCCTGGTGGCCGAGTTCCGCATCAACTGGGTCTGGCTGCCGCCGTGGGGCCCGGAGAGCATCACCGATGACGGGCGCGAGCAGCTCCGCGCCCTCGGCTTCAACATCTGAGGCCCGCTACCCCGGCTGCCGCTGGACCCCGGCGGCCTGGACCCGGCGGGTCCAGGCCGTCCCGGGGTTCAGGCGCGAACGTAGAACGGCTCGGCGTAGGCGGAGATCCACTCATCGAGCTGGTCCGGCTCGCCTTCGCCAGGAAACGTCACGTCGATGGGAAAGCCCTGATCAGGCACCTCGCGCACACCCTGCTCGATCGCGCTGATGACCTCATCGCGGACCGATTCAGCGGCCGGGTCGGCCAGCGTGACCGAGATGATGAGACCCTCGCCCTGGCCGGGAACCGACAGCCACGCCCGCGAGGCCTGCCAGACCTCGGGCATGACCTGCAGGGCGGTCCGGATCTCGCTGAGGAGCATGAGCGGATCGGCAGGCGGCCGGCCTACGCGGACCTGAGCACCGTCCGTGACCACGAGGTTCGCGGCCAGGTAGCCGACACCTTCGGGATAGATGGGCACGCTGGCCAGCGCGCCCGGGTTCAGCGCGATGCCGACTCCGGTCGGCATCAGCCGGGCCAGTTCGGCGGCTGGTACCACGATGTGCGGCATGGCCGAGAACGGGATATCGCCGGCCGGGCCACGGGAGTCGTCGGCTTCGCCCTTGCTCTGCGCGGGCACCGTGCTCTGGACCAGGGGATGCCCGAGCCACTCGGCCAGCCGCTGGGCCGAGGTGAAGGCGGGGACGAACTCGGCCCCGAGGTAGGTGACCGTCGGCAGCAGCACGGCGGATCCGTCCGTCACCGGGCGGTCGTCAGGCAGCGGGAGCCACAGCCGTCCTCGGCTAAGCTCATCCAGCAGGTCAGTGACCCGGTCAGGATCCTTGACGGCGGCGGCGAGGGCATGCTCAATAACCGCGGAGGAATGCGGGTTGGTATGGCCGCCGTCCGGCTGAGCCTTGCCCCCGAGTCCCCAGCCCCCGTCCCCTGGCCGGATGAAGGTGCCACCCTGGGACATCGCGGAGCCTGGATGGGTCGTAGTCATCAGCTTCATGTCGGTGTTCCTTAGCCCTGTTTTTTCATCAACTGGCACGGTTGTGTCGGCTGCGCCGGGGGGAGACGCGGGGTCAGGGACCCCATAGTACGGATAGTAAACATGCCAAGGCAGGGTGTAATGAAGAATCCCGCTGCGGGCGGCGGCCGCTGGGTGGAAGTTCCGCCAGAGCGCCTAGTGTCCTGGATCGTCGCGTTTGAACGTCGTCATGGCGGCGCCGTCCTAGCAGCTCACGGACATGCGGACGGCTCCCTGACCGTCACGGCCGCGGATGGCGCCAGCGCGGAATGCCATCCGCCCTTCCCGCCCGCCCGGGAGGCCGCGGGGCCCGGTCGGGCGGGCGAGGCTGGTCTGCCGGTCGGGTCTGGTCTGCCGGTCGGGTCCGGCCTGCCGGTCGGGTCCGGGCCTGACCCGCAGGCCGCGGTGCGGGCGATGGCGGCGCAGGCCGCCGCGGACCGCACCGTGGGTGTCCTGCTCGTGCGCCTGGGCGGCTACGCGGCCGGCGTCTTCGCCGGCTCGCCGCCCGAGCTGGTCAGCTCGAAGACCGGAAGCAGGCCGGTGCACGGCCGCAGCGCGGCGGGCGGCTGGTCCCAGCACCGTTTCGCCCGGCGCAGGGACAATCAGGCCGCCACCGCGCTGCGCGCGGCGGCCGATGCCGCGGCCGGGGTCTTCGGCCGGTACGGCCCGGACGGGCTGGACGCCGTGGTGCTCGGCGGGGATAAGCGAGCTGCCGCAGGGCTCCGCGGCGATGCGCGGCTGGCGCCGTACCTGGACCTCGCCGTCGACCGGTTCCTCACCGTCCCTGACCCGCGGCTCGCCGTACTGCGGGATAGCCCGCGCGACTTCCTGGCCATCCGCATCCGGCTGACCGAGCCGGAACCAGAGCAGGTACGTTAATCCCCGCATCAGCGAACTCCGCGCTGGTGAAAGCCCCCGGACCCAACCACGACGATGGTCCATAGGTGTTGCGGGAACAACACCGATGGTCCGTTGTTGTCTCTCTAGGGCGAGAGCAGGGCCAAACGGATGCGCCGGCTGGGACGGGTGGGGTTTTTGGGGCTGGGCCAGCTTTCGTCAGGCGCCGCGGGGCCAGCCGCGGGGCTGGCGAGGCACTACGACCGGATAGCCCGAGGTCCGCAGGCCAGGTAAAGTAGAAGGCGTGCTGCAACAGCGGATTAGGGACACGCCAAGGCCGTGTTAGTCCCCGGGGGACGTGCTGGTCCGAGGACGAACCCGTAAAGCCCTCCCGAACCCTCCGCGTGCGGGGGACCCATCCCCCTTTCCCCCTCGCGTCCGTCCTCAGGAGCAGCTAGATCATGATCGTGGCAAGCGACATCGAACTTCGGGCTGGCGCGCGCCTGCTGCTTGAAGGCGCGTCGTTCCAGGTGAGTGCCGGAGACCGGATCGGCCTGGTCGGCCGGAACGGCGCGGGGAAAACCACGCTGGCCAAGGTGCTGGCCGGGCAAGCCCAGCCGATCGCGGGTGCGGTCCGCCAGTCGGGCACCGTCGGATATCTGCCGCAGGACCCGCGGACCGGGAACCTGGAGATGCTCGCGATCGACCGGGTGCTGTCGGCTCGCGGGCTCGACCAGCTGCGGGCCGACCTGCGCGTGGCGGAAGCAGAGATGGCCGACCCCGACGCGGCCGCGGCGGCCGACGCCATCCGCCGGTACGGCAAGCTCGAGGAGCGGCTCGCGGTGCTCGGCGGGTACGCGGCCGAGTCGCAGGCCGCCTCGATCACCGCCAGCCTGGGCCTGCCCGACCGGGTGCTGCATCAGCCGCTGCAGACCCTGTCCGGCGGCCAGCGCCGCCGGGTCGAGCTGGCGAGGATCCTGTTCTCCGGCTCGGAGACCATGCTGCTCGACGAGCCGACGAACCACCTGGACGCCGACTCCGTGGCCTGGCTGCGCGACCACCTCAAGACCTACCGCGGCGGGCTGGTCGTAATCAGTCACGATGTCGCGCTGCTCGCCGATGTGGTGAACAAGGTGTTCTACCTGGACGCGCAGCGGGCCTGCCTCGACATGTACAACCTGGGCTGGCGCGCCTACCTGCAGCAGCGTGAGAGCGACGAGCGGCGCCGCAGGCGGGAGCGGGTGAACGCGGGCCGGCAGGCCGGCGCCTTGATGGCCCAGGCGGACAAGATGCGGGCCAAGGCGACCAAGGCCCGGGCCGCGCAGAACATGCAGCGCCGGGCCGAGCGGATGCTGTCCGGGGTCGAGGCCGAGCGCACCGCGGACCGGGTGGCCAAGCTCCGGTTCCCGGTACCCGCGCCCTGCGGCCGGACGCCCCTGGCTGCCGTCGGCCTGTCGAAGTCTTACGGGTCGGACGAGGTGTTCACCGGAGTCGACGTTGCCGTCGACCGGGGAAGCCGGGTCGTGGTGCTTGGCCTTAACGGCGCGGGAAAGACAACGCTGCTCCGGTTGCTGGCCGGGGTGGAAACTCCCGACACAGGAAAAGTCACTCCAGGACACGGCCTGAGGCTTGGATATTACGCCCAGGAGCATGAAACCCTGGAAACTGATCGAACGGTTCTATCGCACATGCGTACCGCCGCACCTGACCTTACCGAATCGCAGCAGCGCAACGTTCTGGGGTCATTCCTGTTCTCCGGCGATGACGTGGAAAAGCCGGCCGGCGTGCTTTCCGGCGGGGAGAAGACAAGGCTGGCGCTGGCTCTTCTAGTTGTATCTGGTGCCAACGTGCTGCTTCTCGACGAGCCGACGAACAACCTGGATCCGGCGAGCCGGGAAGAAGTTCTCGGAGCGCTGAGAGGGTTCCGCGGCGCGATCGTTCTTGTGACTCATGATGAAGGTGCGGTTGAAGCGCTTTCACCAGAACGCGTTATCGTCCTGCCCGATGGCGTGGAAGACGCGTGGAGCGAGGATTTCGCAGAACTTGTCGCGCTTGCCTAAAGCTGCGCACGCCGGTGCCAACTGGGAAAACACCGGTGTCAACTGGGCTAAGACTACGATTCCGACATAACCTCATAAAAATCTGGCGGTCATTGGCTGTCATATGGGTGGCCAATCTTGCGGTCATGCGTGATCATTACGGAGGGGGATGTGTAACTCACTAGTGAAACCTAACCGGAGGTACATATGGCGGAGACACTCAGGAAAGGCACGCGGGTCACCGGGGTGGATCGGAGCAAGCTGGCGACGAGTCTTAGCCGGAGATACGACTCCGGCGAGAGCATTCGTTCGCTGGCTGCGTCGACCGGAAGGTCTTACGGCTTCGTGCACAGGATCCTGACCGAAACCGGCGTCAGGTTGCGCGGCCGTGGCGGCGCAACCCGCACCGGCAAGACCAAGGTGAGCCACTAGGGATTGCCGGATCCACGCCCAGGTGGCGCCGGCCCGGCGCAAGCCGCCGGGACCCCGCCCGGATAGCCTCCTGGGAGTTCGCCGATAGCTGATACCTTCCCGGTGCCATTCGGGAACGAATAACTGCCTCCGGAAGGTTTCACTCGTCATGTACGGGCGCGCGAACTTGACCATGATGAGGTCCTTCCGGCAGGACCCGTCAGTCACGCATCAGAAGCTGAAGCCCGGGACCGTCCGCCGGATCATGACCTACGCCAAGCCGTACAAGCTCTGGCTCTCTCTCTTCCTCGTCGTCACCATTCTCGACTCGCTCATCACGGTGGTGAACCCGCTGCTGCTGCGGGCGATTATTGACAAGGGCATCCTCGGTCATCACGAAGCGATAGTGATCGGCATCGCGGCGGCGGTGGCGGGGGTCGCGCTGTTCGACGCCTTCCTCGGCTTCGCCATCCGCTGGTACTCCGCGCGGATCGGCGAGGGCCTCATCTATGACCTGCGCACCGAGGTGTTCAGCCACGTGCAGGAGCAGCCCATCGCGTTCTTCTCCAGGGCGCAGACCGGGTCGCTGGTCTCCCGGCTCAACAGCGACGTGATCGGCGCGCAGCTGGCCATCACCTCCACGATGTCCTCGGTGGTCTCCAACATCTTGACCGTGGGCGCCATCTTGGTCACGATGTTCCTGCTCTCCTGGCAGATCAGCCTCATCGCGCTGGTGCTGATCCCGCTCTTCCTGCTGCCCGCGCGACGAGTCGGCCGCCAGCTGCAGCGGCTCACCCGTGAGTCCATGCAGCTCGACGCCGCGATGGGCTCGACCATGACCGAGCGGTTCAACGTGGCGGGCGCAATGCTCGTCAAGCTTTTCGGCCGTCCCCGCGAGGAGTCCGAGGTCTTCGCGGAGCGGGCCGGACGGGTTCGCGACATCGGCGTCACCCAGTCGATGTACGGGCAGGTGTTCTTCATCTCACTCAGCCTCCTCGCCGCGCTGGCGACCGCCGTGGTCTACGGGGTCGGCGGCAGCCTGGTCATCCGCGGTGCCTTGCAGGTCGGCACGCTGGTCGCCTTGTCCCAGCTGCTGGTCAGGGTCTACGGCCCGATCGCGCAGCTGTCGAACGTCCAGATCAGCGTGATGACCGCGCTGGTCAGCTTCGACCGGGTCTTCGAGGTGCTCGACCTCAAGCCGCTGATCGCCGAGCGGCCCGACGCGGTCGTCCTGCCGGCCCGTAGTTCGGACACGTCGGACAGCCTCGCGCCGGAGATCGAATTCGACGATGTCTCGTTCCGGTACCCGACGGCGAGTGAGGTGTCGCTCGCCTCGCTGGAATCGATCGCGCTGCGCTCTCCCGAGCGGCCGGGTTCCGGGACCGGNNGGCCCGTCCGGCGCGGGCAAGACCACGATCACCGCCCTGGCCGCGCGGCTGTACGACCCGAACGACGGGACCGTGCGCATCGGCGGGTATGACATCAGGGATGTCACGCTGGACTCGCTGCACGACGTGGTGGGCGTGGTCACCCAGGACGCCCACCTGTTCCACGACACGATCCGGGCCAACCTCACCTACGCCCGGCCTTCGGCCACCGAACTCGAGCTCATCGGTGCGTGCGAGGCCGCCCAGATCTGGGATCTGATCGCCAGCCTGCCCGATGGCCTGGACACCGTGGTCGGCGACCGGGGCTACCGGCTGTCCGGCGGGGAGAAGCAGCGCGTCGCGGTGGCCCGGCTGCTGCTCAAGGCGCCGACGGTGGTAGTGCTCGACGAGGCGACCGCGCACCTGGACTCTGAATCGGAGGCCGCCGTGCAGCGCGCGCTGAAGACGGCCCTGGCGGGCCGCACCTCGCTGGTGATCGCGCACCGGCTCTCCACCATCAGGGAGGCCGACCAGATCCTGGTCGTCGAGGCCGGCCGGATCGTCCAGCGGGGGACGCACGAGGAGCTGCTGGCGGCCGGCGGCCTGTACGCCGACCTCTACCACACCCAGTTTGCCAGCCAGGTGGCCTAGGGCTCCTCAGGGCTGGTAGCCGGCCGCCTGCAGGGCGAATAGCTCGGCCTAGAGGCCGCCCCGGCCGGCCAGCGCCCGGTGATCGCCGGACTCGACGACCCGTCCGCCGTCAGCACGATGATCTGGTCGGCCATGTGGACGGTGCCGAACCGGTGCGAGACGAGCACGGTGCGCCCCTGACCCGGCCACTCACCAGGATCAGTTCAACGCGGACCTCCTCGCTTTCCCGCACGGCTAGCGGGGCGCGCGTTCCTGGTAGTCCGGGTGAGAAGATGTAGACCGGCGGCGCCGCTGCTGATTGTGTCCAAGCACCCATTACGTCCCGGCGGTTCACCGCGCGTCGTTGGCCGAGCCGTCGCAACGCCAGGAGACTCCCATGACTGACCACCCCGGCTCATCCGCCCAGCTGAGCTTCGAGCGCGATGTCCGTCCCCTGTTCCGCGAGAAAGACCGCGACTCGATGCGGAAAGCCTTCGACCTGTGGTCGCGCAGCGACGTCCAGGCGCACCAGGACGCCATCCTGGAAAAGCTCCGCGACGGCACTATGCCCTGCGACGGCCGCTGGCCTGCGGAGCAGGTGGCTACCGTGGAACGCTGGATCGCCGACGGTTCGCTGGCCTGAGCCCGCATCCGGACATCGAGTTGGAGAGAACTCCGGTGGCAGCGAGCACGCACACGGTCCCATCGACGCCGCAGACGGTGCGGTCGGGTTACCTGGACCCGGCCGCCCCTGCGGCCGCGTCCATCGCGTCCGGTGACACGGTCAGCTATCCCAGCACGTGGACGCACTGGGGCAACGAGGCTGTGTTCGGCATGAGCTTCGCCGACCGCGAGCCGCTCCGGCACCGCTACCCCAAGGGCCCGTACTCGATGCTCGGTCCGGTAGTGGTGGATGGGGCGGAAATTGGCGACGTAATTGAGGTCAGCATCACCCGGCTGCGCACGATCGGCTGGGGCTGGAACTCGTTCCCGCTCGGCGTGGGCGCACTGCCGCACGACTTCGCCGAGCCGTACGTGCACTACTTCACGTTCGACGACGCCCGGACCACCGCCGAATACGTGCACGGCATCACGCTGCCGATGGCCCCGTTCCTCGGGGTCGTGGCGGCGGAACCGGCGGGTGCCGAAGAGGTCAGCGCGATCGTGTCCGGCAGCTATGGCGGCAACTTGGTACTGCGAGACCTCGGCGTCGGCAGCCACTTGTTCCTGCCAGTGGCCAAGCCCGGCGGACGGGTCTGGATCGGTGACGTGCACGCCCTGCAAGGAGACGGGGTGGTCGACCAGACCGCCATCGAGACCGCGGCCGAGGACCTGGATATCCGCTATGACCTGCATAAGCAGGTCGCGCTGCGCGGGCCGCTCGGCGAAACCGCCACGTCCTGGATCGTGATCGGCTTCGCCGCCAGCCTGGATGACGCGCTGGTGGCCTGCCTGCGTGAGGTGATCCACTGGATGTCCGCCGCGGCGGGGATCACCGAGCCGGAGGCGTACGCGCTGGCCAGCATGGCCGTCAGCTTCCGGGTGACGCAATATGCCAACCAGACTGGCTCGGCCTACACGTCCATCCCGCCCAAGGCGGCGCACGCGGTCATTCCCAAGAGCATCTTTCCGGCGGACCTGCGCGGCCGGGTGGAACGGTGGCTGCGGCCATGAGGCTCCGGCCATGAGCCTGGCCGCCACTGACCGGCTTGCCATCCTCGATGTCGTGACCCGCGCGGACGAGGCCGCCAGCCGCCGGGACGCCGACGCTTACGTGGCGTTGTTCACGCCGGACGCCGTGCTGGACGGCACGCAGGGTCGGCACGCCGGCCAGACGGCGCTGCGCGCGTCGGTCGGGCCGATCTGGGCCGGCGAGGGTCCGGCCACGCTGCATCTCACGCTCAACCCGGTCATCGAGAACGACGACGCGGACGACACTGGCACGGAGGCGGTGGTCCGGTCGGTGATGCTGATCATCGACTTGGTTCCGCCGATCACCATCCGCGCCGCGGTGGCCGTTACCCAGACGCTGCGGCGCGACGCTGGACAGTGGCGGATCGCCCGGCGGACCGTCGCCGACCAGGCATGAGCTGACCAGCTAGCCGGTCAGGCGGCGCCCTGCCGATCCGGCAGGCGGATGACGGCCTTGCCGCGCAGACCGCCGTCGCGGAGCTTGTCGAGGATCTGGCCCGCGCCGTCCAGGTCCGCCGTGGCGCGGACGCGGGCAGTGATGGTGCCCGCCGCGAGCAGTTGAGCGACCTCGGTCAGCCCTTGCGGCGACAACAGGGGATTCGCGCTGGATGCGCTGTTGTACGCGGTGATCTGCCGGTCGGCGAACCACCCTTCGTCGGCTGCGAAGACCGTGGAGACCAGGCGGCCGCCGGGCTTGATGAATTCCGCGTCGCCGCGGATGGCGTCCGGGCCGCTGACCAGGTCCAGGACCGCGTCGACGCCGTCGGGGTGAGTCGCACGCAGCGCACTGGACACGTCTACGGTCTGGGTGTCGTAGACCTCCTCGGCGCCGAGGCGGCGAGCCTCGCCGGCGTCACCGCGGACGGTCGCGATGATGTGCGCGCCGCGAGACAGCGCTATCTGCACCGCGTAGCCGCCGACCCCGCCGGTCGCGCCCATCACCACCAGGCGCTGGCCCGCGGTGACGCTCAGCAGCTCCACCGTCCTGAGCGCCGTGACCGCCGCGGTAGGCAGGGCAGCTGCGTCCTCGTCGCTTACGCCGTCTGGGATGCGGGCCACCGGCTCGGACTTCAGGCCCGGCGTGACCGCCGTGTATTCGGCGTACGCGCCGTGCGTGCGCGCCATGCCGAAGATGCGGTCTCCGGTGTGTAGGTCGGTTACTCCCGCCGGAACTCGTTGGACGACACCCGCGAAGTCGATGCCCAGCACATAGGGATATGCCGAGTTGGCGGTCAGCCTCGCAAGGTTGTTGTTGTCGAGCGGATTTACCCCCGCATACTGCACGCGGATCAGCAATGCGCCGTCCGCCGCGGGAATGGGCAGGTCGTGGATCGCCGGAGCCGCGCCGAAGCTCTTGACGGCGAATGCGCGCATACCTTTATCCTGACACCGGTCTTCCTGGACCTTTACGTGGGTGCCCCAGCGCTGTGGTCTGCACAGTGCGCGACCGCCGATTCGAGCACGCCAGGTACATCCCTGGCTAAGAGCTAGGGGAGGGCGTAGCCGAGGCGGCGGAGTTCGTCGCCGGCGATCTTCTCTACCTGCGCGAGGTCCTCGGGGCTCAGGGAGCCCTCGTACGCGGAGGAGCGGCGAGAGCGCCCGCGCCCCCGGGCCGCGCGGGCCGCGCTGCGGATCTCGGCCGCGTGCACGGTCGTACCCGCGAAGCGGGACAGCTCGGCCAGGGCTTCGTCCGGCTTGCCCATCAGGTGCTCGTAGCGGATCGTCTTGAGCTGGCCGGCGGGCAGGCTGTGGTGCAGTTGCGCGGCCAGCCGGACGGACCAGCGCCAGCGCAGCGTGCACCGGGCGGCCGGGGACAGCCGCGCCCAGCCGTCCCGCTCTTCGGTGGTTTCGATGCCGAAGAACGGGTTGGGAAACTCCACGTCCACGTTCACGAAGCTCGGCCGGAACCAGGCCATCACCACGGGGTCGGCCAGCATGCTGGTCACCACGTCCCGGCCGTCCCTGACGACCTGGACGATCCGGGCGTCGGGGAACGCGTAGGTGAGCGCCTCCGCGCAGTAGATAAGGTCCGGGCTCGCGTCCCCGTACGTTTCCAGTCCCTTGAGCTCCACGCACGGCCCGACGGTATCGCCGAGCCCGGCCGCGGCCCGGCAGTCACGCGAGCAGTCAAGGCAGCTGTGCGCGCTGACCTGCCAGCCCTGCGCGAACGCATCCCGGATCACGGTGGCGGCGGCCTGCGTCCGGCCCTGGTACATGGATGGCCGCCGGGCGAACGCGTACACCACGCGCAGCACGCTGGGCTGGCCCATCGTGACGTGGAAACCCGCGCTAGCCTTCAGGGCGCGGCCGATCAGGTCCGCTCCCGAGTGCGGCGCGCCGATGATGAAGACCGGCTGGTGCACGCTGCGGGAGTTGACGATGAGGATGTGACTGGCTGAGGGCATAATCGCCTGACGGTCTGGATTAACTAACGCCTGCTGGTGTCTGGTCTTTCTTAACCGGGCACGCTCCGTCGCTCATCCCGGGTGGTTCCCCGCCGGTGTTCTTCGGCGTGGCCGCTCAGGTTGAGGGCCGTCTGTATCAGCGGGACATGACTGAACGCCTGTGGCATGTTGCCGACCAGCCGGCCGTAACGCGGATCGTACTCTTCACTGAGCAAGCCTACGTCGTTACGCAGGGCGAGCAGCCGATCAAACAGCTCGAGAGACTCTTCGTGCCGGCCGCTCAGCTCCAGCGCGTTCGCCAGCCAGAAACTGCAGGCGAGGAAGGCGCCCTCCGAGCCCGGCAGCCCGTCCACCGACGACGTGCCGCCGGACGGCAGCTCATACCGGCGCAGGAAACCGCCCTGCATCAGGTCCCGCTGCAGGACCTTCATCGTGGACACCATCCGGGGATCGTCGGCGTCCAGGAAACCGACGTCAGAAATCAGCAGGACCGAGGCGTCGAGCTCGGTCGCGCCGTAGTACTGGGTGAAGGCGCCCCGTTCGGAGTTGTAGCCCTTCTCGCACACCTCGGCCTTGATCTTGTCGCGAGTGACCCGCCAGCGGGCGGCCAGGTCCATCTCGCCGGCCTGTTCGGCGTAGCAGGCCGCGCGGTCGAAGGCGACCCAGGCCATCACCTTGGAGTGCACGAAGTGGCGCCGCGGCCCGCGCACCTCCCACAGTCCCTCGTCGGGCTCGTTCCAGTGCTGCTCGAGGAACTCCAGCAGCGACCGCTGCAACGCCCAGGTGTGCTGGTCGTCGTGCAGCCCGGATTTGCAGCTGAGCTGAAGCGCGTCGATCACCTCGCCGTAGACGTCGAGCTGGAGCTGGCCGGCCGCGGCGTTGCCGATCCGCACCGGTGCCGATCCCTCGTACCCAGGCAGCCAGTCCGCTTCCCACTCGGCCAGGCGGCGCTCGCCGGCCACGCCGTACATGATCTGGATGTGCCGCGGGCTCCCGGCGATAGCGCGGCCCAGCCACAGGCGCCACGCCCTGGCCTCGTCGGTGTAGCCGGTCCGCAGCAGCGCCTCTAGGGTAATGGTGGCGTCCCGCAGCCAGCAGTACCT
>PMOU01000092.1:0-4222 GCA_003161205.1 Actinomycetota bacterium
TTCTCCTCGGCGAACAGGCCCGCTTCGATGGACTTGGCCAGCTCCACCTCGTCTTCGGCGGTCAGCAGCGGCACACGGCCGATTTCCCGCAGGTAGATCCGCACCAGGTCGCTGGTCGCGGCTCGTCGGCCGCCGTCCATCTCGGCCGGCCTGACCTCGACCTCGTCCTCGCGTGGCACGTCAAGCACGTCGACGCCCTCGTCGGTCAGGACGCGTACCGCGGCGCCGATGGCCTCGGGCGGAAGGTCGGCACGGTCGAGGGCCACGGCGACATCAGCCATGGTCAGGGAACCTCGCTCCCGCCCTAGCGCCACGAGATCCGTCAGCTGCTCTGCTGGCGATGGTCCGTTCGGTAGCACGGTGAGGGTCACGGGACCAGTCTGCGTCACCAACCCCCGGTTACGGGGGACCTAATTTTGTTACCTCACCGCTACTTAACAGGATCAGGGTGGGCGGCCATAATTTTTTGCGCGCCGATTTCACCCGTCGGCGGCCCGGTCAAGCAGCGCCTTCCGGCGTTTCTCCAGCCCCACCAGGTCCCCGAACATCCTGGCGTATCCGGCCTGCTCTTCCACCGGATTCATGCGCTGGAGCCTGGCTTTGACCGAGGAGATCTCGCGGCTGACCGCGAGTTCGCCCACCCGCGCGAGCACCCGGTCGGCATACTTGACGTCCGGCTCGCCCTCGATCTGCAGGCGCTCGACCGCCAGCGCGGTCACGAACGTCTGCGCCCGCTCGTTCGGCGCCTCGTCCCGCAGCCGTGCGGCCCATTGCCGCGAGCTCCCGCCGCCGGCCGCGGTGCCGCCGCACGCGGCGATCAGCTTGAACACCGCGCTGTGCACGGGCGCGATGAACGCGTCCGCGCCGAGCGCGTCGAACTCGGGCCCGCACAGCGCGGGCCGCTGGACGGCGAGCTTCAGCGCTTCGCGCTCCACCACGACCACAGGATCGCTCAGGTCGTAGGGCTTCCCGCCGTTGCCCCGCTTCCCGCCGTCCCGCTTCCCGCCGCCATTTGTGCCGAACGATCCCTGCTGCTCGTTCCAGTCCTGCTGATCGCGAGACGGGGTTCTCGAAGCCGGCGGCCTCTCCCGGCCCGTCCGGCGCGGGTCCCTGGTGTCCCCCGCGTGCGCCTTGATCCTGCTCAGGACGAACCGCTCGTCCATCATGCCGAGCCAGCGGTCCAGGTTGACCGCGTACCTGCTGCGCAGCCCGGTGTCCTTGATCTTCGCCACGATCGGCGCGGCCTCGTCGAGCGCCGCGAGCTGACCCTCGGTGGTGTTCAGGTCGTGATGCCCGAGCACGCCCTTGANNTGGGTGACGAACTTCTCCTCCATGCCGAACGCCCGCTGCGCGGCCCGCTGCCCGGCGGCGTCACCGTCGAAGGTGAAGATCACCTCCCCCGCCGACCCCGTAGTGTCCATGATCAGCCGGCGCAGCACCTTGATGTGGTCCTCGCCGAACGAGGTACCGCAGGTCGCCACGGCGGTCGGCACCCCGGCCAGGTGGCAGGCCATCACGTCGGTGTATCCCTCGACGATGACCGCCTGCCGGCGCTGCGCGATCTCCCGCTTGGCCAGGTCCGCCCCGTACAGCACGGTGCGCTTGTTGAACAGGGAGGTTGCCGGCGTGTTCAGGTATTTCGGTCCCTCGTCCTCGACGTCGAGCTTGCGCGCGCCGAACGCGATCACGTCGCCGGACAGATCCCTGATGGGCCACATCAGCCGGCCGCGGAACTGATCCCGCGGGCCGCGCTGACCTTCCTTGGCCAGGCCGGCCGCGATCAGGTCGGTGTCGGTGAAGCCGCGGCCGCGCAGGTGCCTGGTCAGGTCCTCCCAGGCCTTCGGGGAGTAGCCGACGCCGAACTGCTCGATGTCCGCGAGCTCGAAGCCGCGTTCGGTCAGGAATTTGCGGGCGTGATCGGCGTCAGGTCCGCGCAGACGCTCAGCGTAGAACTCGGCGGCGGCGCGGTGCGCGTCGATCAGCCGGCGGCGCTGGCTCTGCTCCTGGCCGGGGACATAGCCGCCCTGCTCGTACCGCAGGTCGACACCGGCCCGGCGGGCCAGCAGCTCGACCGCCTCGACGAAGCTGAGGCCGTCGATCTTCTGCACGAACTTGATCGCGTCGCCGCCCTCGGCACAGCTAAAGCAGTAGAAAAGTCCGCGCGCCGGCGTGACGTTGAACGAAGGTGTCTTCTCCTCGTGGAACGGGCACAGTCCCTTGAGTGAGCCGCCGCCCGCGTTCCTCAGCTGCAGGTACTCGCCCACCACCTCGTCGATGGGCGACCGCTCGCGAACCGCCGCGATGTCCTCGTCGCGGATCCGCCCAGCCATCATCCACCTCCGCGTCGCACTCGTGTTCCCCGCCGCGAGTCTAGTCCTGACCGCCGACAATCCGCCGGGAACGGACTCCTCTGGCCGGGTATTTCCCCACGCCGTCTAGCCTTGGCGGGTGGCCGACCTGCTTGTCCTGTGGGACGTGGACTACACGCTGCTGAACGCCGCCGGGCTCGGCACGCGTCTGTACGAGATGGTTTTCCAGCAGTTGTTCGGCCGCGAGCTGCCCGCGGTGGCCCCGAAGGCCGGGCGGACCGACCGGGCCATCATCGCGGATACGCTCGCGCTCGCCGGGATACCAGCACCCCAAGCTCAGGTCGATCGTTTCCTCGCCGAGCTGACCAGGCAGGTGGCCGTCGTCGACGGCACGATGCAGGTGCGGGTGCACCCCCTGACGGGCGCGTCCGCGGCCATCGCGGCGCTCGATCAGGCGTCCACTCCGCAACGGCGGATCCGCCAGTCCGTCCTCACTGGCAACATGCGGCCGCTGGCGGCGCTGAAGCTGCGCGCAGCCGGGCTCGGCGAGCATCTTGACCTGGACGTCGGCGCGTATGGGGACGCGCACGAGGTGCGGGCCGAACTGGTTACCCTGGCCAGGCTCGCGGCCAGCCAGGCCTACGGAGCCGGCTTTGCCGCTTTGTCGACTGTCCTGGTCGGCGACACGCCGCTCGATGTGGAGGCCGCGCTGGCCACCGGCGCCCGCGCCGTCGGCGTCGCGACCGGCAGCTACTCCGTCGCGGAGCTCGCCGCGGTCGGCGCGCACGCGGTCCTCCCCGATCTCACCGACCCGGCGCGAGTCGTCGCGGCCGTCACCGGGGTGCCCTGATCACTGTTGCCATGCTCACTGGCCGGACGGGGGCAGCAGGCCGCGTTCCATGGCGGTGGTCACCGCCGCGGTGCGGCCGGACACACCGAGCTTGCCGGACGCGCGCATCAGGTGCGTTTTCACGGTCGCCTCGCTGATGAACAGCTCACGGCCGATCTCGGCGTTGGTATGACCGCGTGCGGCGCAGGCCAGGACCTCCGTCTCCCTAGCCGACAGCGTTTCCTGCGGCGGCCTGCGCACATGAGTTATCAGCCGTTCGGCGACGGAGGGGGCCAGCACGGTCTCGCCGCGCGCGGCCGCCCGCACCGCCTCGGCCAGCTCCGCCGGGGTGGCGTCTTTGAGCAGGTAACCGCTCGCGCCCGCCCCGACGGCGCGCAGGATATCGGCGTCGCTCTCGTAGGTGGTCAGGACGAGCACGCGCGCGCCGGGATCGGCGGCGAGAATCTGCTCGGTCGCTGTCACCCCGTCGCCACCGGGCATCCGCAGGTCCATCAAGATGACGTCGTACCCGCTGGCCCGGCTGAGCGCCACCGCCTCAGGTCCTGAGCCCGCTTCTGCGGCCACCTCGATATCCGGCTCCGCCGCGAGCATCCCGCGCAGGCCCGCCCGGACCACGGGATGATCGTCGGCCAGCAGCACGCGGATCACCCGGGCACCTCCGTGCAGACCTCGGTGCCCGCACCGGGGGCCGACGTTACCTCGAAGGTCCCGCCCACCTGCCGGACCCGCTCCCGCATGCCGGCGAGCCCGTAGCCGCCGGGCGTCACGGCCGCGCCGAAGCCCCGGCCGTCGTCGGCCACCGTCAGCCGGACCGCGTCGTCGGCATAGCGCAGCCGGACCGAGACCTGCCGCGCCGCGGCGTGCTGCCGCACGTTGGCCAGTGCCTCCTGGCACACCCGGAGCAAGACCACCTCGGCTCCGGTGGGCAGCCGCCGCGCGATTCCCGCCACCTCCCAGTGAGCGGGGATGCCCGCCTGCGCTGCGGTGGCTTCGGTCACCCGGTGCAGGACCTCACCGAGGGTGCTGGCCTCCAGCGCCGCCGGGCTCAGCGCGGTGACCAGCG
>PMOU01000092.1:4289-6667 GCA_003161205.1 Actinomycetota bacterium
GGTCGGCCCGGTCCAGGTCGGCCTGGGCGGCCTGCAGGAGCGTCACGATGCTGGTGAACCCCTGGGCCAGGGTGTCGTGGATCTCGCCGGCCAGCCGGTGCCGCTCGGCCTGGATGCCGGCTTGGTGATGGACCGCCGCGAGTTCGGCCTGAGCCGCCTCCAGCCGCTCGATGAGAACGGATCGCTCCTGGCTTTGCTCGATCACCCGGATCATCCACAGGCTGAAGAAGTATGAGAACGCGACCGCGAAGATGATGATGCCCAGCGCGATCAGCACTCCAGACAGACCGGGGTTACGCCATGCCTCGAGCGCCCCGGCGATCACGTTAAAGGCGACGACGAAGGCCATGGCGCGGCGCCGGGTCGTCACGAGGAAGCACTGCGGGCAGAGCACGAAGGCGAGGAACCAGGCGTTAGGGTCCTGGCTCTGGGCGGCGGCGAACAGGACGAGCAGCCCGGCCAGGTAGACCGGCCCGCGTCGGGTCGGGTTTTCCAGCGGCAGCAGCGGGCGCCCGACCCAGATGTACCACGGCACCATCGCGGCTAGCGCGACGCCCGCGATGATCCGCCCCGCCGCGGTAAGCGGTCCTGCCTGCACGATACCCATGCCCACGGCCAGGATCACGGCACAGTAAACGTCCCAGCGCGGCTCGGCCACCGTCCAGCCCGCCCGGTCCGGGCGGCCGGATCCTGGGCCCTCAGCTAGACGCGGGCAGGTGCAGATGGTAGAACAGCATGCCGACCGCCATCACCAGCACCGTCTCCGCCACCGTACACACCAGGACCTGGATGACCTTGCCCACGAAGTAGGCCGTCGCCGGCATCGGCGTGCCCGACAGCCGCTTGAGCATCCCGGTCTCGCGCTCGACGGCGACACCGATGGCGAGGTACTGGAAGCTCGTCGACATGATCCCGCCCGCGATCATGCCGGCGGTGAAGAGCTGTCCTACGGTGACGCCGTGGGCCGCGGCCTGGCTGCCGAAGATGGACCCGAGCAGCACCAGCAGGATCGGCGGCAGCCCGAAGACGAACGCGACTGCCATCTTGTCCCTAAAGAACACCTTGACCTCGACGCCGCCCCTGGCCGCACCGAGCCGCCATACGCTGGGCAGCGCGCCGGCGGCTGGGCCGGTCGGCGCGTTGGCCGGGGTGGGCAGCGCGTTGGCCGGGGTGGGCAGCGCGTTGGCCGGGGTGGGCAGCGCGTTGGCCGGGGTGGNNAGCGCGTTGGCCGGGGTGGCCAGGGTGGCCAGCGCGCTCGGCTCAGTGCCGGCCGCCTTAACGCTCTCCGTCATAAATGTGCCCTCGCAATCAGGTCTAGGTAGATGTCCTCGAGGGTCGGGCGGGTCACCGTGAGGCCCGGGATCTCACCGCTGAACTCCCGGGCCAGCTCAGCCACGAGCCGCGCCGACGTGGTGGTCTCCACCGTGGCGCGGCCTGATCCGGTATCTGATGCGTCCCAGCTGACCCGGGCGGCCGCGGCCGCCCGGCCGCCGAGCGATTCTGGCGTACCCGAGGCCACGACGCGGCCGGCCACGATGACCGCGATCCGGTCGGCCAGTTCCTCCGCCTCATCCAGGTAATGAGTGGTCAGCACGATCGTGGTCCCGTCCCCGCGCAGCCGCCGGATCAGCGCCCAGAACTGGCGGCGCGCCTGCGGATCGAAACCCGTGGTCGGCTCGTCGAGGAAGAGCAGCTCAGGCTGCCCGACGATGCCGAGCGCGACGTCCAGCCTGCGGGTCTGGCCGCCGGATAGCGTGCCGACCTGCGACCGCGACTTGGCGGTGAGCCCGACGAGCTCGATAGCTTCCTCGGGTTGGCGTGGCCTCGGATAGAACGCCGCGAAGTGCCTGACCATCTCGAGCACGGTGAGTTCGGGTCCGGCGCTGGCGAGCTGCAAGACGATGCCGATCCTGGCCCGCCACGCCCGGCTGGGATGCGCCGGATCGTGCCCGAGTACGGCTACCGTGCCGCTGTCGCGGCGACGGAATCCCTCCAGGATTTCCACCGTGGTGGTCTTGCCCGCGCCGTTCGGCCCGAGCAGGGCGAACACCTCGCCCCGGCCGATATCAAAGTCGATGCCGCCGACCGCGGAAACGTCCCGGTAGGCCTTCCGCAGGCCGCTGACCGTCACGGCCGCCCCGTTGTCCATAGCCCTAAGTCTGGGTCGATGCTGGCCGCCGCGCATCAGCCGATGCGCCACATCCGCTGTCCCCCGTTCGGTGGACAGAGCGTCCGCCTCGCTAGGAAAACTCCCGCTGAACGGGACAGCCGGGCGAGCATGCCCGTGGCCAGCCGTCCCAGCCATGCCGGCGGAGCACCCTGGCTACCTCGGCCGCGGTGGTGCATGCTTTCCGCGTGACCTGCTCCCAGCCGTACCT
>PMOU01000571.1 GCA_003161205.1 Actinomycetota bacterium
CCCGCCACGATGGCAAGTACGACTATGGCTCCGCTGACCTGCACCGACAGGCGCAGCGAGGCCCGGCGCAGCAGCCGGATGACGCCCATGCCAAGCAGGCCCACCGCGCTGGTGCAGCCCGCGGCGATCAGGACGACCTGGATCTGCGCGTTCACGAAGGGTCCGCCTCTAGCAGCGCCGAATTTACCTCAATAGGCCTCACAGGTTATTCGTAGTCATCCTGGGTTTGGATTGCCCGTCCGGCATCAGAAGATGAAACGCTGGGCGGATCCGTAACCTCTCCCGCGGGCGGCGGCTGTTGGTCTGGGACAGCTGGTTCCTGCCCTGCCGGGACAGCGGGTGCCGCCTGCCCTGCTGCGATAGCTGGTTCTTGTGCTGCCAGCTCAGCTGGTACCTGTTCTGGCCGGCCAGCTGGCTCTGGTTCCTCCCGGTCAGCTGATTCCCGAGCGGGGGCTTCGCGCGGCGCGGGGATTCGCGACAGGCGGCGTAGCCGCAGCGCGAACGCGACGGCGGACAGCAGGAACAGCACGCCCGACACCGCCAGCCAGTGCCATACGTACGGGTCCTGGGACAACGTCGTCGACGCGTGGTACGAGGAGGGCAGCCGGAGGATCAGCGGGAACCACACGAGCAGCAGGAGGCCAGACAGCGCCGCGGGCACGCGTACGTAGTTGATCCACCCGGCGGCGGCCAGTGGCGGCTCACGGTGCCTGATCGCGGCCATGACCGAACGGTCGGCGAGCGAGTACAGCGGTACGAGAAGCAGGTCGTGGCCGATGGCCGCCCCGACGAACCAGATGATGACCGTCAGGGGCTCGAAGGACACCAGATGGGCGGCCGCGTAACCGGCCAGGCCGAAACTGGCGAGCATGGCGAGCAGATGCAGCGGACTAGCGCCGTACCAGCGCAGCGGATTCCTCATATCAGCCGGCAAACGTCAGGCTGGTGACCCACTTGGTGTTGTGCACTCCAGGATTGGCCGGCACGATCACGCGGGCGGGATATCCGTGGTCGAGGGACAGGTCCACGCCGTTGACGCGCAGCGCGAGCAGCGAGGACGGGTCCATGATCTGCCCGGCCGACAGGACCGCGTGCCGGAAGGCCCCACCGCGTTCCAGCGACTCCACCAGGACGCTCGCCGGGTGGCTGACGCCGGCCATCTCGGCCAGATCGCGCAGGCGCACGCCGGTCCAGGCCTGGTTGCCGGTGGACCAGCCCTCAACGCAGGCGATCGGCAGGTGCGCGGTGTGCAGGTCCAGGCGGAGCAGTTCGGCCCGGCTCAGGCGAATGGGCGGCTTACCGGTCTGCCCGAGTGGTCGGAGCGGGGCGTCCCCTAGGGCCAGCACGGCGGCGCTGACCTGGTCCAGGGTGAGCCGCCAGCTCGCGCCGGTCTCGGCGGTCCTGATGCCTACCTCGGCCGCGGTCTGGTTGATCTGGAAGTCGTTGGGTCCGTCGCCGAGGTCCTGCCCGTGCGGGGCGAGCAGCGCGGTGCGGCGTAGCGGGCCGCCCAGTGACTGGCCTACCGACAGGACGAAAATCACCAGCGAGCCGGTCCCGGCGAAGGCCAGCGCGCCGCGCCGGGAAATCGTCGGCCGGGCGGGCGCCGGGCTGACCAGGTGCCCAGGGTCCGGTGGCTCCGGCTGCGTATGGGCGGTATCGATGCGCAGCTCCCGCGTCAGGCCGCGGGCCCGCAGCGACCGGATTACCGTGCGGCTCTTGAGCCCTACATGGACGACAAAGCCGGTCACGAAGACCCAGGCGCCGTAGTAGTGCAGCGTGTAGAAGGAGCCGGGGAACTTGTAGTACTGCTGGATGTTGAGGATGCCGGTGACGAATTCGAATATCACCCCGCCGACGAGCATCAGCAGCGATAGCCGTTCTAGGGCGTGCGCGGGATTGCGAACCGGCGGCCACTCGAAAAGCTTCGGCAGCACCGACCACAACTTGGCCAGCAGGATCGGGATGAGCACCAGGCCCAGGGTGACATGCACGCCCTGGTTCACCCGGTACAGCCAGACCGGGTGGGTGGGCCAGGAGAACAGGTAAAAGCCGAGTATTCCCTTGCCGGGAGTCTCGTCATTGATGCGGTTGAGGTCAGGGTTGTAGGCCGCGTAGGACAGCAGGCCGGTCACGAATACCACGGAGAGACCGGCCAGCAGGACAAGGCCGAGGACCGAGGTCAGCCACGGACCGCGGATCGGGCTCCGCCAGAAGGACCTGCGGAAGGGACCGGGCAGTTCGTCTGGCCGCGGCATCCGCCGCACCTTCTCCGCCACTCGCCGTGCGAGCGAGGGTCGGCCCGCTCCTGCCTTCTCGTCCTCCGTCATGACAGGCCTCCTGCCCTGCTGGGCCGTGGCGGCTGGGCGACCGCGGGCGAGCCCGCGGCGGAACCGTCAAGCGAGCGGATCGTCGCAGCGCACGAGGCGGCGCCCACGGGCAGCCAGAGGTAAACCAGCCGCCCGGTCGGGCCGGCGACCGGCTGGAACACCGCCTGCGGTACGCCGGAAAGCAACGTCTGGGGGCAGCGGCGGTAATAGCGCATGAGGTCCGCGGGAAAGCCATCAGGCGGTCCGGTGTTCTCGGTCATGATCGCGCTGAACCGCCGCGCCGCCACCGCGCGCGAGGCGCTGCGGGTGAAGCTCGCGATGGCCGCCGCGTTCGAGCCGCGCAGGATGTCGTCGGTCGCGGCCTGATGGGCTACCGTCGGGAGCCCGGCCAGCAGGACAAGCCCAGGATCGCTGGGAACCGCGACCGTGCCGCCGAGTGTACGCATCCCTGATGTAAGCCGCTCGCCGACCGCGCGGTCCGCGCTGGTCGGGATCGCTTGAGCTGGGTGGAAGCCGGCGATCCGCGTGGCCAGCTGCGCGATGACCAGCGCGGCGGCCGCGGCGGCGACCCACCGGTTGATCTGCCCTGGCCGCCAGCTCCGGATGCGGGCCCGCCGGGCCAGCCGGTCCGCGCCCCAGCTCACCAGGCCGCCGGGATGGGCGCCCATCGCCAGGCCCGCGAGCAACGCCACGGCCAGGTACGCGGGTAGCAGGTCGTTGGACTCGCCGCCGCTGTGGACCAGGGCAACGTAGCTCTCGACGACCAGCGCGGCGCAGCCGGCCAACAGCACCGGCGGTGTCCGCCGCACGCCGAGGACCAGGGCGCAGCAGGCCAGGCCGAGGATGGGAAGCATGTCCACGGTCCAGAACTGCGCGACGGCGGCGTGGTTGAGCGTGTGCTCACTGAACAGTACGAAGACGTAGAACACGTACCAGCCGTGGCTGGTCAGCTCCAGCGCCAGCGTGCTGATCCCCAGGACCGCGCCGTAGGTCAGCGCGGCCGTCCCGGCGAGCCGCCGGCGTGGGCCGAACGCCAGCGGGGTGAGCACCGCGACCCCTTCCGCGAGCCCGTTCTGCTTGGTGAGGAAGGCTGCCGCGAGCAGCAGCCCGGTCGCGACGGCGCCGCGGGTTCGGTACATCCATCGCGCGGCGTAAAGAGCGGCGACGCTGAACGCGATGAACTCCGAATCCACCCGCGCGACGTCGAACCAGGTGTGCGTCACGAAATAGGTCGCGGCGAGCAGGCCGGCCGAGGCGATCCCGGCCGCCGCGCTCGCCGTCTCGCGTTGTACCAGCCGGCCCAGGACCGCGAAACAGACCAGCGACGACACCAGCGAGACGAGCCGCAACGGCAGGTACGACAGGCCGAGCACGCTGGCCACCGCGGCCGAGGTAGCGAAGTAGAGCGGCGGGTAGCCGTCCGGCACGTAACTCACCGTCGGTGCCGCGTACAGCGGCCGCCCCGTGAGCATTCGCTGCACTTCGACCAGGGAATTGCTCTCGAGAAATTCCAGCGGGAAGGGGTAGGCCAGTCTGAGCAGCGCAACCACCACGTAGGTGCCGACGGCGGCGAGCCCCAGGACGGCGGCGGCCAGCCGGACGGCACGCGGCACGTCCCAGCGGCGGGGCGGCGGGAGGGCCTCCGATGCCGGTGTTGTCGCAGGTCCGGCCGGAATCGCACCGTGCGTAGCAGAGATTCTCACGCCGAGTATTAGACGCACGTACGCCGCACCCGGCAAACGGCCACCGGTGAGCGTTTTGTCCATTTATGCGCGATATCGCGGCCGTCAAGATAAGGGATCCAGACGCGCCCGGCCGCGGCACGCAGGCCTGCCGTAGTCCGACCGAACCGCACTGAACAGGGGTTTTAGCCGTACTGGCTAGTCGCTTCTGCGTATCGGCCGCTCGTCACGGGGCCCGGCCGCCTGCCGCCTGGCGGCGTACCTTACGGGTTGGAGAAAGCTGCTGAGCTGACCGTCCTTACCAGGGGTCCGCATCCCAGCAGTAGCCGATTCCCCGGACGGTCCGGAGCAGCACCGGCGACGTCGGTTCCTCCTCGAGTTTGTCGCGGAGCCGGCGCACATGCACGGTGACGGTCGACTGGTCGCCAAACGTCCAGCCCCACACCCGCTTCATCAGCTCGGCCCGGGTGAACGCCCTCCCGGGATGCGACATGAAGAAGGCGAGCAGGTCGAACTCACGGACCGTCAGCGGCAGCTCGTGGCCATCTTTGCGGGCCCGCCGGGCCGCCACGTCGACCTCGATAGGTCCTGAGAGCAGCGGAGTGGGTGGCAACGCTTCCGCCTCTGGCGACGCGGCCCGCCTCAGCACGGCCTCTACCCGCAGGGCAAGCTCGCGGGGGCTGAACGGCTTGGTCACGTAGTCGTCGGCTCCCGTCTCCAGCCCCAGGACCCGGTCGTTCTCCTCGCCGAGTGCGGTCAGCATGATCACGGGCAGCGGGCCCTGATCGTCCCAGGTGTCGCGCAGTCGGCGGCACACCTCAAGGCCGTCGATGCCGGGCAGCATCAGGTCGAGCACGACCAGATCGGGTCGCCATTCCTCGGCGAGCGACAACGCGGTCGGCCCGTCCGCTGCGTGCCGTGGCTCCATGCCCGCATTCCGGAGATAGTCGACCACGACCTCGGCGACGATCGGATCATCGTCGACCACGAGAACGCGCGCATTCATAACCTGAGTGTAGAAACCGGCCGCCAGCGACATGCGAGTTCCTCATGTTGTAAGGGTTCACCTCGTGCCGTCTCGGCTGGCCGAGCCATAACGTCACTCCTGTGACTCTAGACGTGATCCGATCCGGCCCGGCCGGGTGCCGCCCGCCGTGCGGCGGGGCCGAGCGAGCATGAGGACGGGAGCGATCGGCCTTTATGAGGAGGCGCTGTTCAGGTCGAGTGCCGAACTCCTGCTCCGGACGGCGAGCGGGCTCGCGCTGCCGCTGCAGGTCGAGCGCTGGTGCGGGCCGGCCGACGCGGCCGATGAGGAGATGCTGCGCCGCTGCCGAGGGCCGGTACTCGACATAGGCTGCGGTCCCGGGCGTTTGACCATCGCGCTGGCGGAGCGCGGGATACCGGTGCTCGGGGTGGACATCTCCCGCACGGCCGTGGCGCGAGTCCGCCAGGCCGGAGCATGCGCTCTGCACCGTTCGGTATTCGCTCGGCTACCCGGCCAGGGGCGATGGGCGACCGCCCTGCTCGCTGACGGCAACATCGGCATCGGTGGCTTCCCCGACGCGCTGCTGCGCCGCTGCGCTCGGCTCCTGGCTCCTGGCGGCCGGTTGCTCGTTGAGGTCGAACGCGACGACATCGATGAGCGGATGACGGCCTGGCTTGAGCATGCCGATGGCCGGCGCGGCCCGCTGTTCCCGTGGGCCCGGGTGGGCGTAAGCGCGCTGCGGCAACGTGCGGCCGCCGCGGACTTGTGCCTGTTCGAGGAGTGGGAGCACGGCGGCCGGACGTTCGTTTCGCTCGCCGCCGGAAGCGCGAGACGGCAAGCGGCTACCGCCTGCGGAGAGATCCCTGTTACGTGGTTACCCGGCAACTTCCAGGCTGTCCAGGACCCGGACGGCGTTCGCCCGCAGCTCCTCAGCCGCTTCGTCGCGCCCGGCCAGCAGATGCAGCAGGGCCTGCTGGAACAGGCCGTCGAGGATCGCGTAAGCGGCACCGGGGGACAGGACGACGGCAATGCCGGCGAACTCCGCGTACCGGCTGATGACCCGCCAGATCATCTCCTCGCGGCGCTGGTCGATCTCCAGGACGTCGGCGCGGAAGGACTCCTCGAACAGGCTCTGGTTGCGCAGGTCGTACCAGAGCCGGTGCATCGGCGCGTCGGTCCGCAGGGTCTGTGCCATCGCCGCGCTGAACTCGCGCTTGAGTTCTTCCGCTGAGCTCGCGGTGGCGACGATCTCGTCGTAGCGGGTGACGCAAGCGGCCTCGTACTGGCGCACGCAGTGCGTGATCAGGTCTTCCTTGTCGCTGAAGTAGTAGTGCAGCACGCCGTGAGAGAACTGGGAGTTCTGCGCGATCTCGCGCAGGCTGGTCCGGGCGTAGCCGAGTTCCGCCAGCGTCTGCAGCGCGGCGTCGGCCAGCTGGGCTCGCCGTTCGGCGAATTTGTCGACCTGCCGCCGTGAGACGCGCTCCCGGTTGGTCTCGGTTACTCCAGACCCCCGGGCCCCTTGGGACGCAGGGGGACCGTGAACCCCAGCCGTCGCGACGGCCACCTGGTCCACGTCGGTCACGGCAAGTTTCCCGTCGCTCCTGAGGCACGCACCATGCGGGCTCCTGACCAACTGTATCCCGGATCGCGCGCCCGGCCCATTATCAACTTGACAACCGTCCAAGAAAGTCTTGACGACTGTCCAGATTTCGTTACGCTGTGACCTACGTCGCATAACCCGGAAACATCCAGCACAGCGGGTCAGCGCCGACTCTGCAGGGCCGTCTCAAGGAGGAGATGTCACGTGAGTGTGTACGACTTGGCCGGCCGCAAGGCGCTGGTCACCGGCGGAGCGCGCGGCCTGGGCGCGGGGATGGCCGAGGCGCTGGCCCGGGCCGGCGCGGCCGTCGTCATCGGCGACATCCGAGAAGAACTCGGCGAGGCGACCGCCGACGCGATCAAGAAGACCGGTGCCGACGCCGCGTTCCTGCCGCTCAACGTGACCGACGACGCGAGCTGGGAGCGGGCCATCACCGGCACGATCGCCGAGCTCGGCGGCCTGGACATCGTGGTCAACAACGCCGGCGTCGAGATTTCCAGCCTGGTCGCCGACCTCGAACCAGATGACATCCGCAGGATGCTCGAGGTCAACATCCTCGGCACCTCGCTCGGCATCAAGCACGCCTTCCGCGCCATGCGCCCGGGCGGACCGGCCGGGCGCGGCGGCGCCGTCATCAACATCTCCTCGGTCGCCGCGACGATCGCGTTCCCCGGCATCGCCGTCTACTCCGCGACGAAATCCGCGGTGGACCGGCTGACCCGGGTCGCGGCCATGGAGTCCGGCAAGCTGGGCTACGCCGTCCGGGTGAACTGCATCTACCCGGGCCTGGTCCCCACCGAGATGGGCAACCAGCTGGCGCAGGACATGGTGACGCTCGGGCTGTTCCCGAACGTGGAAGAGTGCGTCGGCGCCGTCGTCGGGCTCACCCCGCATGGCCGCCTCGGCGAGGTCGCGGACATGGCCGACGCCGTGGTCTTCCTGGCCTCTGACGCGGCTCGTTTCATCACCGGCGCCGGGCTGCCCGTCGACGGCGGCATGGGCATGTAGGAAAGGACTGAACCGTGAGCACAGACAAGCCTGTCATCGTCTACGGCGCGTCGGGTTACACCGGCCGCCTGATCTGCGAGTACCTGCGCGAGTTCAACGTGCCGTTCGTCGCCGCCGGGCGCGACAAGGCGCGCATCGCCGAAGCCCTGGACAAGGTCCCCGGCATCGACACGGTGGAGCACGAGATCGTCGAGGTCTCGCACGACGTCGAGCCGCTCAGCGAGCTGTTCGACGGCGCCAGCGTCGTCCTCAACACCGTCGGGCCGTTCGCCCAGTACGGCGGCGAGGTCGTCGAGGCCTGCCTCAACGCCGGCACCCACTACCTGGACACCACCGGGGAGCAGGACTGGCTGATCACCTGCGACGAGCAGTACGGCAAGCGGATGGCGGCGGCGGACCTGCTGCTCGCGCCGGGCATCGCGCAGATGTACACCACCGGCGAGATCGCCGCCCAGCTCTGCCTGGAAAAGCCGGGCGTCGACACGCTCGANNATCCTGGTCTTCTGGAAGGGCATGCCGACGGTCGCGTCCACCCGGACCATCCTGGTCAACGCGGCCCTGGCCAGGGCGTACTACCTGGAGCAGAACTCCTACGTCGAGTGGCCCGCCGACGGCACCCTGTACGACGTGGTGATCCCGGGCCAGCACGAGACCGGCCTGGCCCTGCCGTGGGGCGGTACCTCGCATCCGGTGTGGTTCAAGCGCGACCCGCGGGTGGCCAACGTCAAGGTACTGGGCGGGGTCTTCAACCGCCCGCTCATGCTGGGCGTGCCGCAGATCGTGAAGGCGGTCCTGGAGCAGATCGAGGGGCTGCCCGAGGCGGAGAAGCTGCGGGTGCTCACCGAGCAGGCGGCGGGCGTGATGAACCAGATGCCGCCGCGCGAGGCCACCCGGATCAACACCTCGCTGGACTCGGTGCACGCTTCCGGTCCGCTCGGCCGCGCCCACTGCGTGATCCACGGCAACTCCAACTACAAGCAGACCGGCCTGATGCAGGCGTACGGGGCGTACTCGCTGCTGCAGCAGCCGCCCAAGCGGGTCGGTTTCGCGTCCGGCTGCCAGGCCTTCGGCCATCATGAGCTGCTCGGCGTGCTGCGAAGCTTCGGGCTGGTCATGGAGCCGACCCTGACCGTGCAGCACTAGCCACCCGTACCGAGCGAGGACGTAGCGTGCGCCTGATCGATTACCTCGACAAGGGCGCCTCCCTGGGCGGGGAGGCGCCGTGCCTGACCACGGCCGGGCGCACGCTGACGTATCGCGATGTCCAGCAGCTGTCCTGGCAGATCGCCCGGGCGCTGGACCGGTCGGAGGTTCGTCCCGGCGACAAGGTCGCGATCTTGTCGGCGAACGACCCGGTCGCCTTCAGCTGCGTGTTCGGCATTTCCCGGGCGGGCGCAGTGTGGTGTCCGGTCAACCCGCGCAACGAGGCGGCGGAAAACCGCGACCTGCTCGACTTCTTCGACTGCACCTGCCTGATCTTCCAGACCGCCTTCGCCCCGCTGGTGGCCAAGATCGTGCCGGCATTGCCGAAGCTGCGTACGCTGGTCTGCCTCGACGGCGACCCGGAGACCCCCAAGACCCCGGAGACCCCGGGCACCCCGCCGAGCCAGTCCGGGGTGCCCGGGTCCATCGGGTTCCGGGCGTGGCTGGCCGACCTGGCTCCCGGCCGGTGGCAGGCCGAGCCGGCCGATGACATCGCCATGCTGGTCGGTACCGGCGGGACCACCGGCCGACCGAAAGGCGTGATGCTGACCGGGCACAACATCGAGGCCATGTCCGCGCTGACGCTGATGAGCTACCCCTTCAGCCCGCGTCCGAGGTACCTGGCCCTCGCCCCGCTGACCCACGCGGCCGGAGTGCTGTGCTTCCCGGTCATGACGCTCGGCGGCGAGATCGTCATCATGGCCAAACCGGACCTGACCGAATTGCTCTCGCTGGTCGGGCGGCACCGGATCACGCACACGTTCCTGCCGCCCACCCTGATCTACATGCTCCTGGACGCCCACGGCCTGGCGACCGCGGACCTGTCCTCGCTGCAGTGCCTGTGGTACGGCGCGGCCCCGATGTCCGCGAGCCGCCTGGAGGAGGCACTGGAGAAGATCGGGCCGGTGCTGGGCCAGCTGTTCGGCCAGTCCGAAGCTCCGATGATGATCTCCACCCTGGCCCCGGCGGACCATTTCCACGCCGACGGGTCCCTCGCCCGCGAGCGCCTGGCCTCAGCCGGGCGGCCCACGCCGCTCACCCTCGTCGCGATCATGGACGACGAGGGCCACCTGCTCGGCCCGGGCCAGCGCGGCGAGATAGTGGCCCGCGGTCCGCTGGTGATGGCGGGCTACTACAAGAACCCGCAGGCTTCGCANNTTCAACGTCTATTCCGCCGAAGTCGAGCAGGTGCTCCTGGCTCATCCGGCCGTGCAGGACTGCGCGGTCATCGGGCTGCCCGACGAGAAATGGGGCGAGCGGGTGACCGCGGTCGTGCAGCTCCGCCCGGGCCGGGCCGTCACGCCCGAACAGGTGCGCTCCTTCGTTAAGGAACGGCTCGGCAGCGTCAAGGCCCCCAAGCAGGTCGAAGTCTGGCCGGACCTGCCCCGCTCCAAGGTCGGCAAGGTCCTCAAGACCGAGGTCAAATCCCAGCTCCGCGCCGAAGACGACCGCCGCACCGCTAGGCCGGACGGCACCTGCCCTCGCTCGCCGGGGGTCTGATACAGGCACGATCCGCGCTCGAGCGGCGCCAGGATCCTCGGCTCTCCCCGGCTGTCAGGA
>PMOU01000172.1 GCA_003161205.1 Actinomycetota bacterium
CCGACAACGCGCAGGGCATCGCCGAGATGTCCGGCGACGTCGAGGGCGAGGGCGCCCAGGTGCTGACCCAGCTGGACGCAATCGGGAACACCACCAAGGCGATCACCAAGGGCATCGCGATCGCCACCGCCGTGCTCGCCGCCACCGCCTTGTTCGGCGCGTTCGACACCACGGTCAAGAGCAAGCTCAGCGCGGCCGCCGCCAGCAGCTTCAACCTGTCCGTCGACCGGCCGAACGTTCTGGTCGGGGTGATCATCGGCGCCTCGGTGGTGTTCATGTTCGCCGGCCTGCTGATCATGGCCGTGGGCCGCGCGGCCCAGCGGGTCGTCCTGGAGGTCCGCAACCAGTTCCGTACCCATCCCGGCATCATGGACTACACGGAGAAGCCCGACTACGCCGCGGTGGTCGACATCTGCACCAAGGACTCGCTCCGCGAGCTCGCCACGCCGGGCATCCTGGCCATCTTGACCCCGATCGCGGTCGGCTTCGCGTTCGGTTACGCGCCGCTCGGCTCGTACCTGGCCGGCGCGATCGCGGCCGGGGTCCTGATGGCGGTGTTCCTGGCCAACTCCGGCGGTGCCTGGGACAACGCCAAGAAGCTGGTCGAAGACGGCAATCACGGCGGCAAGGGCTCCCCGGCCCACGAAGCCACCATCATCGGCGACACCGTGGGTGACCCGTTCAAGGACACCGCCGGCCCCGCCATCAACCCGCTGATCAAGGTGATGAACCTGGTCGCCCTGCTGATCGCCCCGACCGTGGTGGAATATAGCAGCAACATAGGGCTGCGGGTCGGTGTGGCCCTCGGCGCCGTGATCATCGTGGCCGGAGCCATCGTGGTCTCCAAGCGCCGCTCGGCCGGCATGGGCGGCGCCGCGCCGGCGGCCACCGAGGTGGGCGGCGCGATCTCCCCGGCGCTGGAGGGCGTGAGCCCGGTGCCCGGCGCCGGCATCACGGACGCCACCGTCCCGGCGGCCTCCGACGACGCAGCGGACCGCGCGACGGCCGCCAAGCGGACCGAGTAGCAGTCCCCGGCCAAAGAACCCGGGTCGCCGCTCCGAGCGGGGCGCGACCCGGGTTCTTGCGTGCCGGGAGCCTTCGCGACAGCGGTTCGCGCGGGACAGGCTCGCGACGTCAGGACCCGGCGATGTCCGCGGCGGCCACCTCGTCGCTGGAGATGCCGAGCAGGTACAGCACGGCGTCCAGGTAGGGAACGCTGAGCGAGGTGTCGGCCGCGTCGCGCACCACCGGCTTGGCGTTGAAGGCCACGCCGAGCCCGGCGGCGGCGATCATGTCCAGGTCGTTGGCGCCGTCCCCGATCGCCACCGTCTGGGACAGCGGGACGCCCGCGTCCGCGGCGAACCGGCGCAGCGCGTCCGCCTTCCCCGGCCGGTCGATCACCGGACCTGACAGCCGCCCGGTCAGCTTGCCGCCGGTGATCTCGAGCACGTTGGCCGCCACGTAGCCGATGCCCAGCTCGGCCGCCAGCGGCTCGATCACCTGGACGAAACCGCCGCTGACGATCCCGAACTTATAGCCCAGACCGCCCAGGGTCCCGATCAGCGTGCGCGCGCCCGCCGTCAGCCGCAGCTCGGCCCGCACCTCGTCAAGCACGCTCGCCCTCAGCCCCGCGAGCAGCGCCACCCGGTCGCGCAAGGACGCGGCGAAGTCGAGGTCGCCGCGCATGGCGGCCTCGGTCACCTTGGCCACCTCGGGCGCGCAGCCGGCTCGGGCGGCCAGCAGGTCGATCACCTCGTCCTGGATCAGGGTGGAGTCCACGTCCATGACGATCAGCCGCATGGCCCGCCGGTGCAGGCCGCCGCGCTGGACCGCCACGTCGACCCCCTGCTCGGCCGCGGTCCGGGCCAGGTCGGCCCGGAGCACGTCCGGGTCCCCGCCGGAGACGTCCATCTCGATGCAGGTCACCGGCTGCTGCGCGAGCCTGCCGATCCGGTCGATGTTGGCCCCGCTGGCGGCGATCCGCCCGGTGATGGCGGTGATCGCGGCCGGCGCCAGCGGACTGCCGAGCAGGGTCACGTGCAGCCGGCTGCGCCGGGCCGCCGACTCCGGGGACGCCGGAGCGGCCGACCGGTCTGAGCCGGCGGTGATCTCGGCCTCCAGGCCGAGATCACCGGCGAGCGCGCTCACCCCGGCGTGAATGCCGGTCAGGTCCGGCGGCGCGTCGCAGCCGAGCAGCACGCCGAGCACCAGCCTGCCGCGGATCACCACTTGCTCGATGTCCATGACGGTCAGCGGATGCCCGGCCAAGATGGCGAACAGCCTCGAGGTCACGCCCGGCCGGTCCCGGCCGGTCAGCGTGATGAGCAGGGTGGTCCGCGGTGTAGTCATGCCGCGCGCCAGGCTACCCCACCGGGCCGGTGGCGGCCGCTAGGGGAGCAGCAGGAGGACGTCGCCGAACTCGTGCCACAGGTACCCCGAGCCGATCGCGTCGGCGTAGCACCGGGCCAGCTGCCCGGCGTGGACGGCATCGCCGTGCTCGGCGAGCTGACAGCCCGCAACAGCCCCGCCCGGGTGCTGGTCCTCACCAGTGTGCCACCGAACCGGCCTCGGCCAGCCTGGCGATGCGCTCAGGCGCGGCCGGGGTGCTCTACATGGACGTGGACCCCGACGCGCTGGTGCGCGCGATCCGCTCGGTGCACGACGGTCACCTGCTGCTGGCTCCCGGGGCGGCCGGGACGCTGGTGCATCCGCCGGGCCCGTGGGGCCCGTGGGACGGGCTGGACGCGCTCACCCGCCGTGAGCGCGAGGTCCTGGCCGAACTGGCCAAGGGACGATCCAGCCGCGAGATCGCCCGGGCGCTGCGGGTTTCGGAGAAGCCCGCGGCCGCGTTTGGCTCGCCCCGGCTGGGCTGTTGGGGGTCCGGTGGCATAGGTTCGGTCTCGGCGGCCGATCGAGCCGGCGGATCCAGGCGTGCCGTCCGGAGAAAGGGGACCCGATGTCCGATGAGGTGCTGCGGCTGCGCGGCGTCGAGGTCAGGCGTGACTCGGCGGTCCTGCTGCGCAACGTCGACTGGACGGCGCACGGGGACGAGCGCTGGATCCTCATCGGCCCTAACGGGGCCGGCAAGACCAC
>PMOU01000669.1:0-15451 GCA_003161205.1 Actinomycetota bacterium
TCGCCGTCCCAGGCCAGGGCGATCGCCCCCACCCGGAAGTCCTCAAGCAGGGGCAGGTCGAGCGGCGCGTCGTCCTGCAGTACCGGGGGCGCGGCGGCGGGCACCTCGGGTGACCCGCCGGTGCGCCTGAGCACCTCGTCCAGCAGCTCGTCGATGCGCTCGGCCAGCAAGCTGACCTGGAATTTCTCCAGCACGACACTGGTCACGCGCCCGCTGGAAGTCGCCTGCAGGTAAAAAATCCGTTCCCCAGGCTGCCCGACCGCGCCGGCCACGAACCTGTCCGGCGGGTCATAGAAGTAGACCGGCATAGTCCTATCCTCGCGTGTCCGCCGACTGCTGGTGACCCGAAGGGGCCGAAGGGCTGGCTGGGGTCACCATGTCTGAGTTCCTGTTCTCGCCGTCGGCGCGGCCCGCTCCGTTGGCCGGCGGGCCACCGCCACCCGGTGGGCCCGGATCCTCCGCGCCACCGGACCCGCCCCCGACCGCGGCGTCGCTGCGCTCGGCGCGACCATGTCCGTCGGCGCGTGGCATGAGGTCATCCACCCCACCTCCTCTGTCGTTCATCCGGACCAGGAAGGGCCGCATCGGCGTGTACCTGATCACCGTCAGCGAGCACGGATCAGCCTGGATCCGCTGGCTCTGGTCGAGGTGCAAGCCAAGGCTATCGGCGACAATCGCCTTGATGACATCACCGTGCGAACAGATGAGATAGGTAGCGTCCTGGCCGAGCCTGGCATTCCATTCCCGGATCGCGGCCACCGCCCGGTGCTGCATATCCGGCATGGACTCCCCGTCGGGACCAGGGAAGGTCACCGCGCTCGGGTGCGCTTGCACCACGCGCCACAGTTTCTCTTGCGCCAGCTTCTTCAGCGGCTGGCCGGTCCAGTCCCCATAGCGGCACTCGCCCACCCGGTCCTCGATCAGGACCGGCTGGCCGTCCCTGGTCGCCGCGATCGCCGCCGCCGTCTGCTGGCAGCGTTCCAGCGGGCTGCTGACGATGGCGGCCAGCGGGAGCGGGGCCAGCCTGGCCGCGAGCGCGGCGGCCTGGGCGCGGCCCCGGTCATCAAGCGGGATACCCGGCGTCCACCCGGTCAGCACGTGACCGGTCGTCGCGGTGAGGCCGTGCCGGACCAGCAGAACGGTTGTCACGTTTCCCGACTCTAGCCGGTTCGGTCCCATTACTCCGAAGGCCCCGTTACCTGAAAGGCCCGCTACCTGGAAGGCCTCGTCAGCCGACGGGCGCAGGCCCCTGCGGATCGTCTTGGACGACGAACGACACGGAACCGAACTCCAGCCGGTCTCCGGCCCGCACCGGGACGGTCTCGCGGACCAGCCGGCCGTTCAGCCGGGTGCCGTTGTGGGATCCCAAGTCGTTGAGCAGCCAGCGACACCCCGCTTAGCCCGCCGCCTCTCAACGACGAACCGGGGCCTCCTACCGGGCACTCCGGTGTCTATCCGGACGGGACTTTCACCCGCAGGCCTGGACCAGCTTCCAGGGCGCACCATGTCTGACACCGTAAGTCGTGTATCCGACATTTCCGAGGCCCGCATCGCACCAACGGCCGCACGCCAGGAGCCGGTACGGCAGGAACAACGCGCCACCATTAGACGATCGTCCATCCGCCATCTACCACGATGTCTTGACCGGTGACGAAGCTACTGGCGTCAGTAGCGAGGAACAGCAGGGCTCCATCCAGCTCGTGGGGCAGGCCGATCCGCCCTAGGGGGGTGCGGCGTTCCAGCCATGCCCTACCCTTGTCGTCTTCATTGGCCCACGCACCCATTCCGGCGCCCATCCAGCCTGGCGACAATGTGTTCACCCGAATCCCGAGCTTGCCCCACTGCGCGGCGAGTTCACGGGTGAGGGCGATCATTCCGCCCTTCGCCGCCGCGTAGGCGCCCATCGGGATGGTACCTGTTCCTACCACACCAGCGATCGAGGCGACGTTCACGATCGATCCCGAGCCGTGCGCCGACATCGACTGCGCGACCAGCCGGGAGAGGTCGAACGCCGCGGTAAGGTCGAGGTCAACCACTTTCCGGAAGTCCTCAAGCGATTCCTGGAACGCCGCGCCCACGCGGGCAACACCGGCGTTGTTCACCAGCACGTCGATCCGCTCATACCGGTCGAGCACCTGTCGGACCAGTGCGGAGCGCTCGTCGTCGTCGCCCAAATCGACGATGATCGGGTGAGCGTGCACGAGCTCGGCGGCCAGGTCCTCGATCAGTGCCGCTCGCCGGGCGGCTAGTACGACGGTGGCGCCGACAGCATGCAGCACCTCGGCGAATCGGCGTCCGAGGCCGGAGCTAGCTCCGGTCACAACGGCGACCTTGCCGTCGAGACGGAACTGGTGGGTAGGGTCGGCGTTCACAACCGGCTCCAGCCTCTACGGCCTATTTCGAACGCAGTTTCTGGTGTAAACCTATCAAGACCAGCATGAGGGACGAACCGGCCGTCGCGATCACCAAGATTGTTGAACTCGATCAACTGCTACCGCCACCGTAATAATAGGTCAATAATTTAGGACCGGCCGGATCAGAAGGCCAATGCCCCGGCGATCATCGCCCGGTGCTGCCGGCGGTCGCCGAAGATCAAGGTGGCCGCCTTGGCCCGCTTGAAGTACAGGTGCGCCGGATGCTCCCACGTGAACCCGATGCCGCCGTGCACCTGGATCGTGTCGCCGGCGATCTTGAGCGTCGCGTCGGCGCAGTACACCTTGGCCGCGCTCGCCGCAGTGGTGAAGTCCGGACTGTGCCCGTCGACGCACGCCAGCGCGTAGTACCCGAGGGCCGTGGCCCCCTCAGTGAGGACCAGCATGTCAGCGCAGCGATGCTTGATGGCCTGGAAGGAACCGATCGGGCGCCCGTACTGCTCGCGGACCTTGGCGTAGCTCACCGACATGTACAGGAGCTCTCGTGCGGCGCCGATCTGCTCCATCGCCACGCCGACGGCACCGCGCAGGCTCACGGCCTCCGCCAGCTCCAGCGGATCGACCTCATCGCTCATGCGGGTGGCCGTCACCTGGGTGAAGTCGACCCGTGCGAGTGACCTGGTTTCATCCAGGGTGCGGAGCCTCGTCGTGGTCAGGCCGTCGGCCGGCACATCCACGGCGAACCACGCCGGCCCGTCGCTGGCCTGCGCCAGCGCAAGCACCAGGCCCGCGTCGCCGGCTCCTATCGCCCATGGGATCGAGCCGCCGAGGTACCAGGTCGCGGCGGCCGAAGGCTCGGCACGAAGTGTGACCTCCCGTCCGAAGTCGCCCAGGGCCACTGATGCCGTCAGCTCGCCACTGGCCATACGGGGCAGGTAGCGCTGCGCAAGCTCCGGGTCGCCCTGCTGCAGGAGGCTGCTTGCCAGCAACTGCGTCGCGAAGAAGGGCGTCATGGCCATCGTCCGGCCGAGTTGCTCGAGCACGAGTCCCAGTTCGACCGCGCCGCCGCCGACGCCGCCCCATTCGTCCGGAATGCCCAGGCCGGCCAGGCCGATTTCCCCAGCGAACCTGGACCAGGCCTTGCGGTCGTAGCCGGACCCGTCGGCCAGGGCCTGCTGAAGCGCCGAGACCGGATAGTGCTCGTCGACGAAGGCGCCGACGACCTGCTGCAGCGACTTCTGCTCCTCGGTCAGCGTCAGTTCCATGGTGTACTCCTCAGGGAAGCAAAACGAGCGGTGGTGCTCATCGAGGTAGCCCGAGTACGCGTTCCCCGATGATGTTCCGTTGAACCTCGGCTGACCCGCCGTAGATCGTCTCGGCACGGGAACCGAGGAAGACCTCCTGGAACGAGGAGAGCTTGTAGTTATCCCCGACGAACATGGCATCTGTCCCGACCACGTCGATCGCCAGCTGGCCGAACTCCTGGTGCCAGAAGCTCCACAGCAGCTTGGCGATGGAGGAGCTGGCTGACAGCTCTCCGTGCCTGACGAAGTGGTCGAGCATCCGCTGGGTGTTCCGCCGCACGGCCTGCAACGAGATCCAGGAGTCGATGAGGCGGTCGCGGATATCTGGATCTTCGAGCTTCCCGGCACTGCGTGCGTACCCGATGAGTTCCGCGAGCTGATGTTCGAAGTTGATCTCGTAGGGCAGTGTCGTCAGGGCGCGCTCCCACGAGACGGTGCTCATCGCCACGCGCCATCCCTCGTTTACCTCGCCCAGGACCAGGTCCTTGTCAGTGATCGCGTCGGTGAAGAAAGCCTCCGCAAACTCGTAGCTCCCGACCATGGTGCGGATCGGCCGGATCTCGATGCCCGACTGGTGCGCATCGACCAGCAGCATGCTCATACCGTGATGCTTCGGCGCGTCGGGGTCCGTCCGGCACAGCAGGAAGATCCAGTCGGCATGCCGCCCGAGCGTCATCCAGATCTTCTGGCCGTTAATCACCCACTTGTCGCCGTCCAGGACGGCCCGCGTCGAAACCGACGCGAGATCGGATCCGGAACCCGGTTCGCTGAATCCCTGTCCCCAGTGCTCCTCGACGGCCATGATCTTGGGCAGGAACCGGGCCTTCTGCGCCGGGGTGCCGATGTCGATGAGCATCGGCGCCAGGAGATCACGGCCAGATCCGCCGAACCACTTCGGGGCGCGTGCCCGTGTCAGTTCCTCCAGGAAGATGACCTCCTTGGCGATGCTGTAGCCGCGCCCGCCGTACTCCACTGGCCAGGTGAGACCAAGCCAGCCACCTGCCACCAGTTCGCGCTCCCAGTTAATCCGGATCGTCTTCTCCGCATCATCCGACGCGTATCCGACGCCCGGGATGGAGGCGAACTCGCCGACCAAGTGTGTATCGAGCCAGGCACGGAACGCAGCTCGGAATTCCTCGTCCGAGGGCTCGTGAGAGGTGTCGGGCTTGGTCGAACTCACCTGCGTCATGTCGGTCGTCCTTTGTCCTGTGCCGGTGACTGGTGACGGGTCATCATCCCTGCGGTGCACTGTGACGTGCCGCGGGCGACCGGAAGCTGGCCCCGGGACGTACGAGCCGGGCACATCTGCTGATACTGTCAACTGTTGACACCTAGTCTAACGATGCGATCGCGTCGGCGCTACGGCTACACCTCGCAGGGTGAGCGGCCCGCACAGGGCTGGGCGGGCGACGGGACAGACCCGGCGAAAAGGTAAGGTGCTGACCAGTGCTGGCCGGCGCCGCTAGGGAGGAGTGGCATGGAAGACGCGGTACTGATAGAGTCCCGGGGCCCCATCCGGATCCTGACGCTGAATCGCCCGGACTCCCTGAACGCGTTCACCGACGAAATGCATCGCGAGCTGCCTCGCGCGCTGCGCGACGTGGACGACGACCCGGACGCGCGCGCCGTCGTGCTCACAGGCGCCGGCCGGGCGTTCAGCGCCGGCGGTAACCTGGACGACTTCGAGCGGTACGCGAAGGATCTTCAGGCCCGGCGGCACGCCCTGCGCGGGGGCCGCAGGCTGTTCGAGGACTTGATTTCGATGCAACTGCCCGTGGTCGCGGCCGTCAACGGCCCGGCGGTGGGATTGGGCTGCACGATAGCGGCCGCCTGTGACATGGTGTTCATCTCAGCCGAGGCCTATCTCGCCGACCCGCACATCGTCGTTGCCCTGGTGGCAGGGGACGGGAGCGCCGCGACCTGGCCGTTGAATGCCGGGATGCTGCGGGCCAAGGAATTCCTCCTGACAGGCGATCGCATCCGGCCCGAAGACGCCGTGCGCATCGGGATGGCGAATCGGGTCGTCCCCCCTGACGAGGTACTGCCCCAGGCCGTCGCGTGGGCGGAGAAGCTTGCTGCCCTGCCCTGGCAGGCAGTGCAGGACACCAAGGTGGTATTGAACCAGCTCCTCAAGCAGGCGGCAGTGGCGACGCTCGGCTTCGGGCTGGCGGCAGAGAGCCAGTCTCACGAGACGCCCGAGTATCGCGCCGCCCCCGAACGGTTCCGGTCCCGGGAGAGGTGAGGCGCCGGCACCCGCCGGGCAACAAGGAGCAGGCATGGCCGCGTTATACCGCTGGAATGGTCTGCATGAACGGCGCCGAGACGGCCCGCACCTCCTCGGGGCTCAGCCCGATGGTGTTCGGCGCCCGGCTGCCGTACAGCGGCGTGGGGACTTCGCCCTCCGCGGAGACATGCCACATCGTGCGGCCCTGATCTGCCGGCCACCCGTCACGGCTGTGAACGGTGGCCGTGTTGTCCCAGATGATGAAGTCGTCCGGCTCAAGTGCCGCGCTGACGAAGAACGGTGAGCTGTCTGCATGCTGCCAGAGTTCCTCCATCAGCTCGCGGCTCGCCTCCTCGGTCCACCCGACGATCAGGCTGTCGCGCCGGGTCGGCAAGTACAGCACGGGCTGGCCAGACGGGAGATGCCGGCGGACCAGCGGATGGATGCGCCCGATCCTGCGGTCCTCGACCGGCAGCGAGGGCGCTTCACGGGCGATGGCCACTTCGATCTGACGGTGGAACACGTGGTGCATCGCCCGCAGGGACTTGATGCGCTCCTTGGTGGCCTCCGGCAGCGTCTCGTATACCTTGATCATGTTGAGGAAGCGGGTGGCCGGCGCGGGCGTGGGTGTCCTGCGGCAGTAGAAGGCGATGTGGCCGACCGGTACTTCCCAGGTGGTGCTGTCGCTGTGCCATATCTGGGGGGAGGAATTCCCGTCGCCCAGCGACCGGCCGGTCTCGGGATCCGTTTCGTTCGAGATGACCTTGATGAGATCGTGGCCCGGCACGTGCAGGGCATTGCCGCCCGCTCGCCGGATGTCGAGCAGCGGCCCGAAGTTCGCGGCGATGGAGGTCATCGTGTCCGGTGAGATCTGCTGGTTTCTGATCCGGACCACCAGGTGCATGTCCATGGCCTTGCGGAGCTGGTCGATGAAGTAAGCATCGTAGGCGTCCTTCTCCAGGTTCACGCCGGAGAAATCGACGCCGATCTCCGGGGTCAGCTGGGTGATCTCGATGCCCATTGTCCTGCGATCCCTTCGGGTTGCTGATTACGGCCCACGCCGGGTGGCCGGCTGCCTCGCCCGGGTAATCAGGACGGCCAGTTCTATCTGTAATTACCCCGAAGGGGCCTAATAAATCTATTATAGCTATGATAGGTGGTCAAGCATCACCGCGACAGATCCAACCTGCCGGAGGGACCATGCCGAACCTCAGAGTGACCCAAACGAACCGCTGAAGGTCTCAGCGGAGCAAAGATCTTCCGGAAGGGTGTCAGGACAAGATGGATCTTCAGATCAAAGATCACGTGGCCATCGTTACGGGCGGCGGGCGCGGGCTGGGCCACGCCATCAGCCGTGCCCTCGGGGCGGAGGGCGCGAGGGTCGTGGTGTGGGACCGTGACGATACCGCTGAGCAGGCCGCGGCCGAGGTGCGGGCCGAGGGGGGTACCGCTTACGGCGTGAGCGGCGATGTAACCCAGGACGCGGTGGTGCGGGAGATAGTGGCGGCAACCGTCGAGCGCTGGGGCTCGATCGAGATACTCATCAACTGCGCGGGCTTTTCCAGGGACGCGCCGATCGCCGAGATGAGCGACACGGAATGGCACAGCGTGATCGACGTATGCCTGAACGCCCCTTTCTATGTGTGCCGGGCGGTCGCGCCCTACATGATCGGGGCCCAGTATGGCCGGATAGTGAACATCTCCTCCCGGGCGCGGGACGGCGACTTCAACAAGGTAAATTACTGTTCCGCTAAGGCCGGGATCGTTGGGCTTACGTATGCCCTGGCGATGGAACTCGGAAAGAACGGCATTACCTGTAATGCCATCGCACCCGGATTCTGCGAAACGGAGCGTACCCGGGGCTTGCCCTACTATAAGGACTTGAAAGCCCGCGCCCTAGAGAAAACGTATACGTCACGCCTCGGGGTCCCGGAGGATATCGCGGCAGCGACTTTGTATTTGGTGAGCCGCGAGTCTGGTTACCTGAGCGGCGAGGTACTGGAGGTGAGCGGCGGTCGCTGGCGTTAGCAGCTGAGGCCTGCCGCGCAAGTGGCAATCCCGACGGCGTCAGCCCAGCCCCGAGGAGGCCCGGGTCGCGGGCCCCTTTCGTGCAGACCATCCCGGTGGTATGAGGCCGGCGGCGCCCGCTCCCGGACCGGCTGCGGTGACGGGCACGTACGACGGCCGGGATCTTGACAAAACATCATAGCTATTATACGTATGTTACGTCGATGGGCGGAAAATACCACCATGAATCTTGGGATAACCGGCCACGTGGCCGTGGTCACTGGCGGAAGCCGGGGCATCGGGGCGGGCATCTGCGCGGCTCTCGCCGCCGAGGGCGCCCGGGTGGTGATCTGGGATCTCGATCAGCAGTCGGCCGACGACCTGGCCGCGAAGATCCGGAGCGACGGCGGCCAGGCCGAGGCCGTAGCCGCCGATGTACGCGACGACACCGCGGTGAATTCGACGGTGGCCGATATCGCCGCGAAGCTCGGTTCGATAGAGATCCTCGTCAACTGCGCCGGCCTGTCACGCGACGCACCGATCACGGATATGACCAACGAGCAGTGGCATACCGTCCTCGACATCTGCCTCACCGGTCCCTTCTACGTCACGCGGGCGGTCGTTCCGCACATGCTCAGCAAGGGGTACGGGCGGATCATCAACATCTCCTCGCGGGCCCGTAACGGCGACATCAACAAGGCGAACTACTCCGCCGCGAAGGCCGGCCTCGTCGGTTTCACCTCGGCGCTGGCCCTGGAGCTGGGGAAGTCGAACATCACCAGCAACGCCGTCGCGCCGGGCTTCATCGAGACGGAACGGCTCCAGTCGCTGCCCCACTACGACGAGATCAGGAGCCGGGCCACGACCCGGACCCCGGCCGCGAGGCTGGGCGAGCTGGCTGACATCTCCGACGCCGTGCTTTACCTTGCGGCGGCGCAGTCGGGCTTCGTGACCGGTGAGGTCCTCACCGTGGCGGGCGGCCGGCTGCAGTAAGGGCGCTTGTCCACCTCACAAGAGAGCCACATGACCATCGAGTTTCACCAGGCTAACGTCGGTCTTCAGCGTCGGCCCCCGTTCCGGCAGACCATTACGTCCGCGTGACGGCCTGCTGACCATTCCCGTGGGGAGAACACCATGAGTACTGAGCTGGACATCACCAATCCCGCTGTCGAGGCGCTGCACTCCGATCTCGCCCGGTTGAAGTTCGTGCCCGGGTGGTACCGGCCGGGCAATCCTCCGCTGTGGGGCAGCCCGAAGACGTCGTTCCGGGCAGCGGCGTGGAGCTACAGTGCGGCCCGCGAGGCTCTCGCCCGGGCCGGCGGCTCGATCGGCATGGAGTTCGCTGAGCGGCGGAATCTGATCATGACCAATCCGGCGGAAGGTAACCGATATCCCACTGTGCGCACGCAGGTGCTGGCCTACCAGATGCTGCTGCCCGGAGAGCGGGCGCGGACCCACCGGCACTCGCCGCACGCAGGCCGCCTGGTGATCGACGCGGACGACGGGGCGTACACCGTCGTCGAGGGCGTGCGGCTCCCGCTGTCCCCGGGCGATGTCCTGCTGACGCCCGGCTGGCACTGGCACGGTCACGCGCACGAGGGCACCAGCCCGGCGTACTGGCTGGACTTCCTCGATGCCCCGCTTGTCCAGCTGCTCGACCCGATGTTCTTCGAGCCGTACCCCGGGGACTGGCAGGAACCGGCCAGTACGACCCTCGATTCTCCCTTCCTGTTCCGCTGGGAGGACTCGCGCCGCCGACTGGACGAGGCCGTCCCGAGCCCGAATGGCCACTACGGCCGGCGGATCGAGCTGGGCAACCCCGCGCTGCCGACCATCGGGCTGTACATGCACCGGCTCACCCCAGGCGTCCGGACCCGCTCGCTGCAGACGACAGCGAACTACCAGTACTGCGTGGTTGAGGGCACCGGACGGTCCATCATCGAGGGGCAGGAGATCTCCTGGTCGCGCGGGGACGTGTTCCTCGCTCCGTGCTGGAGTACGCAGGAGCATTACAGCGAGGCGGGAGCCACGTTGTTTGAGATGACCGACGAGCCGCTGCAGCGCTACTGCGGGTACCTGCGCTCGTCCGCAGATATCGAGCGAGGCGACGGCCGGCACCTGCCGCTGGACTGATCGGAATCCATCAACCTCGGAGGTAGCATGCTGTCGGAAGACGAGCAGACGCTATTCCGCGACTCGGTCCGCGCCTTTGCGGCGAATAACGTGACCCCGATCGCCGACTCGCTCGACCAGACCGATGAGTTTCCGCACAGGCTGCACGGGGCCATGGCCGACTACGGGCTGGTCCAGCTAGCCGTGCCCAAGGAGTACGGCGGGCCCGGGGGCGACATCACCTCGATCTGCATCGCGCGCGAGGAGGTGGCGGCCGCGGGCTCGATGGCGATGGCGACACTGGCCGGCCAGAACAACAACATGGTGATGCCCCTGCTCGGATACGGGACCGAGGAGCAGAAGGAGCGGTTTCTGCCCGAACTGGCCAACGGTGGCATCACGCTGCTCGCCTTCACCGAGCCGGAGAGCGGTTCCGACCCTGCGAAGATCGCCACCACCGCGGTCCGGGACGGTGACGAGTGGATCCTCAACGGGCAGAAGTCCTACACCTCCTGGGGCAAGGTGGCGCAGTACGCGGTGATCGTCGCCCGGACCGGCGGCATACCCGGCGGGCGGGGACTGACGTCCTTCATCACCGAGACCTCCGCGCCAGGGTTCATCGAGGACCGGCACAACCAGAAGATGGGCCAGCGCGGGTTGCCCAACGTCGAGCTGCGCTTCGAGGACCTGCGGGTGGCGCACGAGAACATCCTGGGCGGCGAGGGCAAAGGGCTGGCGGCGGCGCTGCACGGCCTGCAGATCAACCGGCCCTCGATGGCCGCGCTCGCCCTAGGCGGGGCCCGAGGGGCACTGGACTACGCCGTGCGCTGGGTGATCGACCGTCAGCAGCGCGGCAAGAGCCTGGCCCGGCACCAGGGCTTGCGCTGGATGATCGCCGACATGGCGACGAAGCTGGAGGCCGCGCGCCGGATGGTCTACGGCGCCGCCGCGTTGATCGACCAGGGCGCCCCTGCCGATTCGATCGTGCAGATGTCCTCGATGGCGAAGTATTACGCCACGGAGGTGGCGGTGGAAGTGACGTCCGCGGCAGTCCAGCTGGTCGGCGGAGCCGGCTACATGGCCGAGCACCCGCTCGAGCGGTACCTCCGTGACGTGCGGGTTACCACGATTTACGAGGGCACGAGCGAGATCCAGAAGAACACCATCGCCCGGTGCATCCTCGGCAAGGACACCGAAGCCTGACGTGGCAGTCACGATGGGAGCTACGCCGCCGGGAACTGATCGAGGAGAGCTCGAGTGATGGACAGCACCGGGCGGACCGGAACGGAGGCGGGCATGAACGCCAGCGGGGCCAGACAGCCACCGGTGATACGGCAGCGCTCGAACGCCGAACTCGTCGCCGGGCAGCTGCGGCAGTCGATCGTCCAGGGCACCATGGCCGACGGGAGTACGCTGCCCAACCTGGAGCATCTCCGCAAGCTCTTCGGAGTTGGCTTGCCCGCCGCCCGCGAGGCGATCAGGATCCTCGAATCCGAGGGCCTGGTCACGGTGGTGCGCGGTAACGCGGGCGGTTCCGTGGTGCACGCCCCGAGTCTGTCCGAGGCCGCGTCGCGACTGGCCATGGTCTTGCATAGTCAGCGAGTGGAGCTCGCCGACCTGGCCGAGGCCCTGCGGGTGCTCGAGCCCGTATGCGCGCAACTATGCGCGGCGCAGGGTGATGCGCAGCTGGTGGTCACGCTGTCCGATCTGGTCAGGCAGACGCGTGAGGCTGCGGACGACGAGCACGCGGCCATCACGCTCAACCGCCGGTTTCACGAAACGCTGGCCGAGAGGTGCGGCATCCGGACCCTGCAGGCCCTCGGCGGGGCCCTTCAGCTCATCTGGTCCGGCCAGGAGCGAGAATGGGAGAAGAGCCTGCCCGCTCGCTACACCATGGAAAACCGGCTGGCCGGAATCGCGGCGCATCAGCGGGTGCTGGAGACGATCCGGGCCGGCGACGGGCCAGCGGCTTACCTGGCCATGAGCGAGCACATGGCCGAGGGTTATACCTATGCCCTCCCCGAAATGCGGGACACAGCGGTCGTCATGAGCCATTCTTAGGCCTGGCGATAACCGTACCGCGGTCAGAACTCGAGGGAGAGCGCGTGCCGGATGGCGTCGGCTAGTACCTTGGCACCGGAGGTCACAAGCATCCGGTCACTGCCCTCCAGCGTGATCGCGCGAGCCCGCGGCATGGCGCTCACCAGGATCTCCGACTGCCGGCCTAGGTGCTCTTCCGCCGGGACCGTCATCTCCATGACGATCGTCTCGACCGGAAGAGAGCGGAGCGTGCTCTCGAGGTCGAAGGCGAAGTTGGCCGCGTAGAGCTGATCGAAGCTTTCGAAGCCCAGGACTTCGTCGACCACGTGACGACGCACCCGGGCCCGCCGTGCTTCTGCTTCAGGATCGCCGAGAGCGGGGTCGTAACTACCCCAGATCTCCTGGATCACGGTACCGACGTAGCGCCATCGCTGCGCGAGCCGAGCGTCCCGCGGAGCGAGCCGACCGGGATGCTCGGTGGCGTCCGCCTTGGCGTAGAAGTCGCGCATCGCCTGGTTGCGAGTCTCGTTGTCGAGCACGATGCTGTGGGTCATGCCGGCGAACAGGAACCTGCTGACCCGGTCCGGACGCGCCGCGCTGAGAGCCGCGCCGATCTTGTTGCCGCTGTGAATACCGAGGACGGCGTAACGCGCCAGCCCGATGTCATCGAGCGCCTCCGCGATGCGCCCGGCCAGGTCGCACATGCTCCAGACCCCGGGGATCCCGTCCGAGAGCCCGAAGCCAGGGGTGTCGACAGCGATCACCCGGAACCCGTTCAGCTGCGGCATGAGCGCCGCGTAGTAATTCGATGAACGCGGCGTCGGCGCGAGCAGCACCAGCGCCGGGCCAGTGCCCGCCGTCCGGTAGTGCAGCTGGGAGCTGCGGCCGCCGACGTAACCGCGTATGGGTTCGCTCATCTCAGAAGTCACAGGTCGACGGCGGAAGCGGGGCGAAACTAGGCGGACGCCGCTCGACGAAGGACTCGACACCCTCGCGGAAGTCCGCCCGCCGCTGCGGATCCCGCACCAGCAGCAACGCCTCTCCCTCGGCTAGGCGATGCGGGCGTTCCCAGTCACGGCTCAGCTGCTCCTTGATCGTGGCCATGGCCAGCGGCGAGCAGTTCACGGCCATCTCCCGCGCGTAGTTCATGACCAATGGCATCAGCTCCTCACGGGCGACCACCCTGCTGATCAGGCCCATCTGGACGGCTTCGTCGGAGGTGAAGCGGCGCCCGGAGAGCAGGAGCTCCGTCGCCCGGGTCGTGCCGATGGCCCGCACCAGCAGCCATGAGACCCCGAACTCGGCGGCGAGGCCGCGCCGCACGAACGCGGTCGTCATCGTCACGCCCTCGACCGCGAACCGGATATCGCAGCACAGCGCCTGGACCAGGCCGATCCCGGCACATGCCCCGTTGATGGCGGCGATCATCGGCTTGCGGATCGACCGCGCGTAGGTCATCGGCCGGGTCCGCAGCGGGTTGACCGCTCCGGCCGAGTTCGCGCCCGCGTTCATCAGCTGCATGTCCGCGCCCGGGCAGAAGGCCCGGTCGCCGCTGCCGCGGACCACGATGACGCGCACGTCCGGATCGGCATCAAGCCGGGCCAGCAGGTCGAAGTACTCGACCTCCATGCCGGGTGTCCAGGAGTTGTAGTGATCCGGTCGGTTGAACGTCACCAGGCATACGCCGTCCTCGATCTCGGACAGCACCTCAGGCTGCACTGAATCCGCCACACCGCTCCCTCCCGGACGCCGGCTGAGCCCGCGCCCGCTTATGCCTCAGTCCGTCCGAGCGCTACGAAAAGTAATACCGGCCGATGTTCTCCGCGACGCAGGCTGGCCGGGCGGAGCCCTCGAGATCGATGGAGTTGCGCATGTACAGCTGCTCCCGTAGTCCCGCAGTCAGGTCCGCTCCCCGCTGGTGCCAGCGTTGGGGGCCGCCTTGGCGAGCAAGCCGTCGACCGCCGGCAACAGTTCGTCCACGCGCCAGCGGCGATCCAGCCTCACCTGTGGGCCGAGTACCCAGCCCTCCGCCACCCCGAGCCGCCCGCCGTTGATCGCGAACACGCGACCGGTCACGTGCCGGGCCTCCGTGCCGACCAGCCAGGCCACCAGCGGAGCGACATTGTCCGGCGTCCAGGGATCGAACTCGTCGGGATCGTCGGACTGCTGCTTGATCGTCTTGGAGTTGGCCGTCATCGCCGTCCGGGCGATCGGCGCGATGCAGTTGACCGTGACGTCGTACCCGGCCAGCTCCTGCGACATAATGATCGTCATGTTCGCGATACCGGCCTTGGCCGCACCGTAGTTGAGCTGCCCGATATTGCCAAACAACCCGGTCGGCGAGGTTGTGTTGACAATCGCCCCCGCCACCGGGTTGCCGTTCTTGGACTGCTGGCGCCAGTACGCGGCCGCGTGACGCGAGCACGTAAACGTCCCATTGAGGTGGACGGCGATGACCGCGTCCCACTCCGCTTCGGTCATGTTGACCAGCATCCGGTCACGCGTGATGCCGGCGTTGTTGACCAGGCCATGGAGCGCCCCGAAGGTATCCAGAGCCTGGTCGATGACGTTCTTGCCGCCGTCCCACGACGAGACGTCACCGCTGTTGGCCACGGCCGTGCCGCCCTCGCCGCTGATCTCGTCGGCGACGGCCCGCGCCGCGGCCAAAGCCACGTCGTTCACCACGACCTTGGCCCCCTGCCGACCCAGCTCGCGGGCGTGGGAGCGGCCAAGCCCGGCTCCAGCGCCGGTGACGACGACCACGCGACCCTCACAGACCTTGCTCACGCAAACCCTCTCCTAGGGACAGTGGACCGGCGCAGTTCCCCGGACGGTCGCGTGACAGCAGCAGGCGCCGAAGTGCGGGTAATGATCAAGAAATGGTAACCAGGCGCACTGCAGACTGTCAACTGTTAGCAGTCAAGCGGCAGCCTGCGACACGTTCGGCGAGGAGGGGATTTAAGGCCCCCGCCACCGGAAGACCGGCCTGGTCCCGCGGGTATGGCCGCGATAGCGGACTTGAGCATCAAGGGACGTTAGCGCGCGGTCGCCCGGGTTCCCCTTGCTTACATCGTCTCGACGCGATATAGTCTTGCCGTCCGTCAACTGTTGACAGTTAACTATTTGTCTTCCCGGGGTGTCCCCTTTATGACGAAGCCGACTCGACTCCTGCGGAAACGCCTGGCGGCAGGATCTCTGCTTATGGCGCCGGGTGCATTCGACCCGCTTTCAGCGATGCTGGTCGAGGAAGCGGGCTACGAGGCGGTCTATCTCACCGGCGGCGGCTTCTCTCGCGCCAACGGTTATCCGGATGTCGGACTGCTGACCATGACGGAGACCGTCGCCTTCGTCGACAGGGTGTGTGATGTGGTGTCCATTCCGGTGATCGCCGA
>PMOU01000669.1:15472-43444 GCA_003161205.1 Actinomycetota bacterium
GCCGTCGATGCCCGTACGGACGACGACATGCTCATTATCGCCCGTACTGACTCGCTGGCGATCGAGGGATTCGACGCCGCGCTCGCGCGGGTGACCGCCTACCTCGACGCCGGGGCCGACATAGGGTTCGTCGAGGCACCCCAGTCGGTCAGCCAACTGCAGGAGATCCCGAAGCGCGAGCCACGGGCAGGCGTGGTGAATATGTTCGAAGGCGGGAAGACTCCCTTCGTCCCGGCTGCCGAGCTCGACCAGTGGGGATTCAAACTGGCGATATACCCGTCTCAGACACACCGGTCCACCATCTGGGCGATACGCCGGACGTTGCAGGCCATGAAGGGAGACGGCTCGACGGCGACGGTGGCGGACCAGATGGTGAGCTTCGCCGAACGCGAGAAAGCTGTTCGCGCCGCGAGGTGGAATGATCTCGAGCAGCGGTACGCCGGGTCCGAAGTGGGTGAATGAGGGCATGAGGATCGCGTCCTTCGACAGCCAGCGGATCGGGGTTATCCTCGGCGACTCGATCATCGACGTCTCCGACCTCCTGACCGGTCCGCGCGGCGGGTGGCCGCCGCTCGACATGGTCCGCTTCATCGCCTCCTATGCTGACGATCTTGACACCGTGCGAGCCCACGCCGATCAGGGAACGCCGGTCCCGCTCGCGTCGGTGCGCCTCGAGACACCGGTGCCGTGGCCCAGCAAGGTCATCGCGTATCCAGCGAACTACACCAAGCACATCGCCGAGATGGCATCGAAGAACCGGGCCGACATCAACGGCTTCTTCCTCAAGGCGCCTTCGTCCCTGGTCGGGCCGAACGGCACGATCGTGCTCCCGGAAATTCCCGGCGCCTCGATTCATCATGAGTGCGAGGTGGCGATCATCATCGGCCGGGGCGGCCGGCACATCCCGGAGGATCAGGCCCTGCAGCACGTGTTCGGCTACAGCTGCCTGCTCGACATGACGATCCGGGGGCGGCAGGAGCGCGTGATGCGCAAGTCTTACGACACGTTCACGCCGGTCGGCCCCTGGATCACCACAGGCGACGAGATCGCCGATCCCGGCCGGCTCGACATGTGGCTGACCGTCAACGGCGAGATACGGCAGGAGGCGAATACGCATGACCTGATCCTCGGAATGGAGCAGATGATCTCCCTTGCCTCGACGGTCATGACCCTTCACCCGGGAGACATCATCGCGACCGGCACGTGCAGTGGCGTCGGACCAGTCGCCGACGGTGACACCGTCTCCATCCATGTGGCGTCGGTCGGCTCCATGGACATCCCGGTGGTCCAGGGTTCGGGCGGGTCCAACGTCGCCTTCGAGTCGTCCGCCGCCGAGAGCACGCGGTAGCCGGGCAGCAGACCAACGGCCCGATGGCCGACGCCACCAGCCGCCCGTGCGTGTCCACGATTGCGAGACCTATGACCATCCGAGACGCGGCCTGTATCGCCGGGGCATTCGAGCATCCGACGAGGTACTCACCCGACAAGACCACCGCGCAGCTGCACGCCGAATGCGCTCAGGGCGCTCTCCGGGACGCCGGGCTGTCGCTGCAGGACGTCGACGGCCTTTTCTTCGATTCCATCGCGCTGGGTGGCGGCCCGCTCGCGATGGCCGACTACCTCGGCGTGCAGCCCCGTCATGTCGACACGACCGACACGGGCGGCTCGTCGTACCTGATCCACGTGTCGCACGCCGCCCAGGCGATCGCGATGGGAAAGTGCGACGTCGCTCTGGTAACGATGGCGGGCCGCCCGCGCAGCGAGTCGGTTGCCCAATCGCGTGGCATCGAGCTGGGATCGAACATCCCGGCCGTTCCGTTTGAGCAGCCGTACGGCGCCCAGGGGTCGGTGGCCAACTACGCTCTCGTGGCGGCCCGCCACATGTATGACCACAAGACCACGTCCGAGCAGCTGGCCTGGGTCAAGGTGGCCGCATCGCATCACGCGCAGTACAACCCGCACGCGATGCTGCGAGATGTCGTTACCGTCGATGAGGTGCTGGCCTCGCCGATGATCGCCGACCCGCTGCACCGGCTGGACTGCTGCGTGGTCAGCGACGGCGGAGGCGCCGTCGTCGTCGTCCGTCCCGAGATAGCACGCCAGCTGGGACGGCCAGTCATCTCCCTACGCGGGGCCGGCGAGGCGGTGAAGGGAGGCGACGGCGGCCGGGTGGACATCTCGTTCTCGGCGGCCGCTTGGTCGGGGCCCGCCGCGTTCGCCGAGGCCGGGGTCACGCCGGCAGACATCCGGTATGCATCCATCTACGACAGCTTCACCATCACCGTCCTCATGCAGCTCGAGGATCTCGGCTTCTGCCCGCGGGGCCAGGGCGGTTCCTTCGTGGCCGACGGGAATCTCATCTCCGGCGTGGGCCGGCTGCCGGTAAACACTGATGGCGGAGGACTCTGCAACAACCATCCCAACAACCGCGGGGGCATGACGAAGCTCATCGAGGCAGTTCGGCAGCTGCGCCACGAGGCCCACCCGAAGGTACAGGTTCCCGGCTGCGAGCTGGCGCTGGTCCAGGGGACCGGAGGCCTGCTGGCATCGCGGCACGGAAGCGCGACCCTCATCCTGGAACGGCGGTAAGAACTATGAGGACGCAGGCCGACGAACGCCCGGGGCCGCCGGCACCGCACCGTTACCCGGAGAACGAGGTTTTCTGGGACGCCGCCAACGCGGGCACGCTCCTGCTCAAGTACTGCCAGGCCTGCCAGCGACCGCACTGGTACCCGCGCGCGATCTGCCCCTTCTGCGGGAGCGACGACACGGTATGGCAGCTAAGCGCCGGGCTCGGCTCGGTCTACTCGATCAGCATCATGAGATCACGGTCGGCTCCCCCGGTCGGCCTGGCCTATGTAGCGCTGGAGGAGGGCGTGACGTTGTTCACGAACATCGTCGATTGCGATCTCGAGACCGTGCGGATCGGTGATCGGGTTGCCGTCGTCTTCATGAAGGCCCGGGACGGCCAGGCCATACCGATGTTCACTCCGATCGGCCGGCCGGTACCCCCCGGTTCCCGCGTAACACCATGACACCTGGCGGCCCCGTCGAGCGCTTCGATCGCTGGTTCTGTCATCGCGTCCGCCAGACGCCGCACGCACCCGCGCTGACCTTCGAGGAGGTCACGTACTCATACGCACAGCTCTGGGGTGCCTCCTCGCGCATGGCAGGTGCCCTGGCCGAGCTGGGAGCGACCAAGGGATCGCGGGTGGCCTGGCTGGGGCACAACAGCCCGGCCGTGTTCATCGGCATAATAGCGGCCTCCCGGCTCGGCGCGGCCTTCGTGCCCCTCAACCGGCGGCTAGCAACGGCTGAGCTGGCGCGCAACCTGTCGCTGTCCGGGACGAGCGTGCTCATGGCCGATACCGATCACCATCCCGTCGGAGATCAGCTCCGTGAGGCGTGTCCCGGACTTCGTACCGTAGCCACGGGGGAAGCAGCCACAGACTGGCCGTCCTGGATAGACCACTCCCCCGTTCCGGCGGACACGGCTGCCGACGCAAGCGCCGACGAGCCCCTGATCGTGCTATTCACCTCCGGCACCGAGGGCAATCCGAAAGGCGTCGTGCTCACCCACTCCAACATCTGGTGGCAGGGGGTGGCTGGCGTGCTCTCCCGTGCCATCGCCAGCACCGAGGTCGTCATGGTGATGAGCCCGCTCTTCCACGTCGCCGGGCTGACCTCCATGATGCCCTCAGTGTGGCAGGCCGGCGGGCACCTTGTTCTTGTTCGCGGATTCGAGCCCGACCTGGTACTGGACGCAGTGTCACGGTATGGCGTGGCCTTCACCAGTGGGGTGACCACGTTGTTTGAGATACTGGCCGATCATCCTCGTTTCGACGACGCCGATCTCAGCAGCCTGCACAGCGTCGCGGTCGGCGGAGCCCCGCTCACGGATCGCCTTCTCGCGCGGTTCGCTCAGCACTCCGTGTCGCTGTTCCAGCAGTACGGAATGACCGAGATCGCGGTCATCTATTCCAACCACGGCGATCCTGACGCCAATCCGCTCGCCGTCGGCCGCCCCTATTTCACCAATGAGGTCTGCCTCGTCACCGACGACGGTTCCCACACATATCAGCCGGGCGACGCCGGACAGGTGGCCGTCAGGGGGCCCGCCGTGTTCTGGGGATACTTGGTCGACGGAGTACCCTGCCCGCGGCCCGTCGACGCAGAAGGGTATTTTCTCACCAGAGACCTCGGCCGTCTGGACGAGCAGGGGAATCTGCACCTGGTATCCCGGCTGGGCGAGATGATCAAGACCGGCGGCGAGAAAGTCTACCCGGCCGAGGTAGAAAAGGTTCTCGTCAAGCACCCCGACGTGGCCGAGGTCGTGGTGGTGCCGGTCCCCCACGAGAAGTGGGGACAGATGGTGGTCGCAATCGTCGTTCCCCGGCCGGGGACGGCGCCAGCGCTGGCCGAGCTGCGGCGCTTTGCGGAGCCGAGCCTCGCCCGGTTCAAGCTGCCCACCGGGCTGCGCCTGGTCCCGGCGATCCCGCGGACTGCCTCGGGCAAGCTGTCACGCCGGGCGGCGCTGGAAGAAATCGAACGGGCGATGCCCAGCTGAGCTGACCGCGAAGAAGTTATCCGCCGCTCAGCCAGACATGCTTGGAGGACGAACGAGGCTAGCCCGCCAGCCATCGCGCATTAGCCGCGATGACCTCGTGTGTATCAGCCGGATCACCGTCAAAGGGAATTTCGCGGGCCAGCTCAGCATCGGCCAGCGCGCCTCCCGGTTACCGGCGTACCGGGCCCGGTATATATAACGTTCCGTGTCGGTCAGCGGGTGCAGCATATCGCCGAAGAACATCTTCTCGATAAAATTCTCGTCCAGCACCAAGCCTTCGTCTGCCGGGCCACGTAGGGCCCGAAGCGGTCGGCTAGATAAACAGTTGACAGTCGACAGATGGTCCGGCTACCGTAGTTTTGACGGCCCACGGCCGCGGGCACACCTGCCGATGTTGGGAAGTCCTCGGGCGCGCTGGCCCCTGATTAAGCTCGAGCAGGAGAGCTGGCCGGTGACGTGGATCAAGCGCATCAAGGCTGTGACGGACCACTCGCAGGGCGGCTGAGACCGGATGACGACCTGGCTCGAGGCTCAATGTGCCGGAAACTTCGCCCGTGGCGACGCGGCCGGCGAGGTATCGACGACCAGACGATCTGGATGAAGTCAGGCGGCTACGCTGGCAGGATTTTCGTGGCGCGCAGTCCGGCCGCATATCGAAGCCCGTGTAGCAGCGACAAAGTGCTTCTGATGCCCAGCTAACTCAGCTGTCCTACTATTTCAGCTAACATCCAGGTAAGCGCGCGAAGAAGGGAGGGGGCGCATGGCAGCATCAGCCCCGAAGGTCGGGCCCGCGATCGATCGCTATTCGCAGACCTTGCGAGAGCGGGTCCAGGAGCGGCTTCAGCACCTGATACTCACCGGCGCGATACCGGCAGGTTCACGGCTAAACGAGAGTGAGATAGCTGTCGAGCTGAACGTTAGCCGCGGCCCCATTCGCGAGGCAATCCAGCGGCTGGCCAGCGACGGGCTGGTGGTGATGGAACCGCACCGCGGTGCCTACGTGCGCTCCCTGACCGCCGAAGACGTGAGTGAGCTGTACGAGATGCGCATAGCCCTTGAGGTGCACGCCGCCCGGCTTACCGCGCGGACGGCATCGGACGCGCTGCGCCGGAAGCTGCAGAAGCTGCTGGACCAGACGAGCGAGATTCTCGAGAAGGACAATGCTCATTATCCGATAACTCTTGACATTCATCAGGCAGTAATCTCCGGCTGCGGGGTGCCCCGGCTGGAACGGGCCATATTGTCCCTGCACAAGGAACTGGCCTTGGCTCGCGCCCGGTCTGGGTACAAGCCGATGCGGGCGAAGGCGGCGCTGCAAGAGCACGACGCCATCGTGAAGGCGGTCAGGTGCGGCGATGACAAGGGCGCGGCGGAGGCGATGTACGATCATCTGCAAGCCGCATCGGTACACACCAGGGAACTCGACTGAGTTTCGGCTCCGGGCTCATCTGAGCAGTTCGGCGGGATCGCGCGGGCACGCTTACCTGCTTCGGAGGCAGAGCTTCATTCCCCGCCGATGTAGGCCTGGATGACGTCGGGCCGGGAAAGCACTTCCGCTGGCTCGCCGACGGCTAGGACTTGGCCAGAGCTCATAACGAGAATTTCTTTCGAGATCACGCTGACAAATTTCACGTCGTGGTCGACGACTATCGAGGTAAGCCCGGCCTCCTTTACCGCATCCAGCACCTTGACCAGGGACTGACGATCCTCCGCAGTTGTCCCGGACGTCGGCTCGTCGAGGAGAAGCAGCTGAGGCTGAGCCAGCATGACCCGAACTATGTCGAGCACCTTCCTGGTGCCGTAGGGCAGCGACTTGAGCGGTGTATTCGTTATCGACTCCAAGCCGAAGCGACCCAGAAACTCTGCCGCTAGTTTCCTCTCCTGTCGCTCACTCTTCCGCACCGACGGCAGCCCCAGCGCGCACGACATCAGCCCGGTGCGTTGCATATTCATTCGCGACAGCAGGACGAAATCTCCCGCGGTGAAGTCCTCGAAATAGTCGGCTCCCTGGAAGGTGCGCCCGATCCCGAGGCCTGAGACCTGATGAATTGACAGCCGGGCCAGGGACTTTCCGCGGAGGGTAACCTCGCCCTGCCTATAGCGATAAACCCGCATAATACAGTTGAGCAGGGTCGTCTTTCCCGCGCCGTTCGGACCCACCACCCCAAGGGTATGGCCTTCGGCGACGGAGAATGAGACATCGCCAAGGGCGACTATGCCGCCGAAGTTGAGCGTCAGGTTCCTGACCTCGAAGAACACGTCGTTCACATCGGGGCTCATAGCATTGTCCCGAGGTATTCCCGGCCGAGGACCTCCGGGGAGATGGATCCGCTTTCTCCCTCCCACACCACCTTGCCCCGATCGAGGAGGTATACGTAGTCGGCGACCTGGAGGGCGGTCGCTGCGTCCTGCTCGACGAGCAGCGTCGCGATGCCGGTCTCTGCCGTCATCTCCTTGAGCCTGCGCAGCAGGCTTTTAATAATGACGGGTGCGAGGCCGAGCGAGAGTTCGTCGACGAGCAGCACCGTCGGGTGCTGCAGCCAGGCGACCGCCAAGGCGAGCATCTGCCGCTCACCGCCACTCAGCAGCCCGGCGCGTGATTTCCAGCGCCGTTCCAGTGCGTCGAAGCCTCCGATCGCCTCATGTTTGGGGACCGACGGGGCGATCATGCGGAAGTGCTCGGCTATCGTAAGGGAGGGAAAGATCTTGTCCCGCTCGGCCACCATCACGACACCTTTGCGTCTCGCGCCGGACGGGGTCATGCCGGCTACGTTGGCGGCGCCGACAGTTGCCAGCCCCGACACGGCCACGTGCTCGCTCCTGAGGAATCCGCTGATCCCGCGCAGCAGTGAGGTCTTTCCGGCTCCGTTCCTGCCCAGGACGGCGACCGTTGAATGCTCGGGGACGCGCAGAGATACGCCCTGGATTCCCTCGGCCCCATTCTGGTAGCGGACCCGCAGATCTACGACGCTCAGGGCGTTGGTCGCCGGGCCAACGTCACCCATGGCGCGCACCTGCCTCTCGCAGCCGGAGAATGAGGCGCCGCGCCAGCAGTGCGACCCGGCGGACAAGGCCGGCAAGCCCGCGCCGCTCGTACAGTAGGACAAGGACCAAGGCTAGCCCGTAGACGGCGCTAGCCACCTCGGACTGATTTGTCACCAGCCAAGACGAAATCGAGCCGACGTTCGACAGTGCGCCGGTGAGGTTCTGCAGCCAGTACGGGAGCAGCATCACCAGCGTGGCGCCCGCGACCACCCCCCACAGCGAGCCCACACCGCCGACGAAGACCATGACCAGCACGCTCACGGCGAGATCTAGGGTGAACGGCTGGTAGGTAACCCGGCCCTGCTGATAGGCGAGCAGCCCGCCTGCGACCGCGGTGACCATGGAGCTGCCGGTGAAGGCGACAAGCTTCCACCGGACCACGTTCACGCCGGCGACGGCAGCGGCCTCCTCGTTCTGCCGGATCGCGGACCAGGCCCGGCCCGGCGCCCGACGGTACATCCCGTTCATCACGAGCATCAGGGCCCCGAGAATGACCAGCAGGAGCAGATCGAATGACCGGCCCGCGCTGAACACGATCCCCCACAGGTGCGGCTCCGGGACGACGAACCCGGCGAGGTTCAGTCCCTGATCCTGCTGCACGGCATACGCGACGATGAACTGGAGAGCCAGGGTGCTCAGGGCCAGGTACAGCCCCTTGAACCGGAGACCCGATATGCCGACGATCACCCCGATCGCACCGCCGAACGCCGCGGCGACGATGAGCGGCACCGGAAACGGCGCCCAGGAATGGCCGGCCGACTGGGCCGTGGCGTAGGCGCCGATAGCCAGGAATGCAGCGGCACCTAGGGAAATTTGCCCGGCTCGTCCTACCAGCCAGTCCTGCCCCACTGCCGCGATGGCGTAAACGAGCACGAGACTGGCTTCGTACAGGTCCAGCGTGCCCGAGGTCTCCAGGAGGAGCACTGCCAGGACGACATACACCAGCAGCCCGGCAAGCGTCGTCCGGCCAGACCATCCCGGCAGGCCAGCCACCGAACGCCAGCGGGCCCGAGGCGTAGGCCCGGCGCCGCCCGTCCCCGCTTCCGGCACGGCCGAAGCGTCTTCGGCGGACCGCATCCGGGCCTCCCTCATAGCCGTTGCGCTTCGGCACGGCCGAACAGCCCGCTGGGCCGAAGCAGCAGCACCACCAAGAGCACGATATAGGCGACAACGTCCTGCAGATCACCTGACCAGTACGTTGCGGTGAGGCTCTGGATCAGGGCGATCATCAAGCCCCCGACCAGCGCGCCCGTTATGGAATCCAGCCCGCCTAGCAGAATCGCGGGGAAGGCGAGAAGCCCGAGATCCTGAAGGCTGTCGGGATCCGGGACATTCGAGAGCAGGTAGCAGATAGCCGCTGCCGCAGCGGCAGCGGCGGCAATTCCCCAGGCTGTCATCGAGACGAGAACCGTGTTAACACCCGCCTGGCCCGCGAGCCGCGTGTTGTCAGCTACCGCCCTCATCCGCAGGCCGAAGCGGGTGCGCTGGAGACCTGCGACCAGCAAGACGAACACCACGGCTGCCGTGGCCACCGCGGCGATCCCCGCGACGTTCATCTGGAACGGGCCAATAGACCATTGCCGGGCAGAGATATACGAGGTCGGAAGGGTGATCTGGGTTGCCCCCCAGATCATGACCGCGATAGCGACGTACAAGGTGGTGAGCCCGATGGTCGCCATCGCGGTCACGAAGGGCTCGGTTCCCGCGATCCGGGCGAAGAAGATCCGGTAGGTGAAAGCGCCGATCACGAACGTGATAACGATACTCGCAAAGGCGGCCGACCAGGGGTTCCATCCGGCACCCGCCAGCGAGTTGAAGATCAGGGCGCCGATCACCAGAAACGCTCCCTGAGCGAAGCTCAGTACCTTAGTGGCCCTGAACAGGACCACGAACCCGACGGCAACAAGAGCGTAAATGGCGCCGAGGGTGAGGGTCTGGACCACCACCTGCGCGGCTGACGACATTCAGTTAGTCCCTTCTGCGCGGGCACCGGCCGCCGCTACTGACCCGGGCATCCGGGTCAGTAGCGGCCCCACAGCTAACTGGTCGGTCCTGCCGCCGGGTACGATGAGCCAACTGGCTTAAGCACCCCAGCTGAGGTGTCAAAGCGCCAGAAGCTGTAGTTCTTGGCGCCGGTGTGGTTCGTCGGGCTGAAGCCGAACGCGCCGGCCGGGATGATGCCATTGACGGCGGTGGACGACTGCTTGTCGAGCGCCGCGGCCATCTGCGCTCCGCTGCACGGATAGCCGCAGGCCCGCAGTCCGGCCACGACAGCGTACGGGCCCAGGAGGTAGTCCGGACCTTCTGATGCGTTGATGGCAACGGCGGTGGTCACGCCGAGCTTGGCGTACGCGGCGAGCAGCTGCTGCTGGTTAGTGGTGAGACCGGGCGTACCCGGCTCGAGGGGATCAACGATATGAACCCCGTAAAAGTCCGGGTCGGCCTTCTGCGACGCGTAGTCCATGTCGCCGATCGAGCCGATGATCGGGATATCCAGGCCCGCGCTCTTCAGGCCCTGGACAAGAGCCGGCTCGAAGTTCGGGAAGATCTCGATGAACAGAGCAGCCGGCTTGTCCGCCACGATCTTCGACAGATAGGGCGCGATGGTGGTGGCATCCTCCGGCATTGTATAGACGCCGCCGACAGTCATCCCCGTCGCCGTTGCCTGCTTCTTCATCGCCGCCGCCCAGCTGACGGCGCCGATATTGTCGTTGGTCAGGATGTCGACCTTGTCATTCCCCTTCAGCAAGGTGCCGCCGAATTTCACCATGGCGGGCACCTCCTGATCCTCCAGGCCGGTCGTGACGTACAGGTACGGCTGGACCGGGACCTGGTCGCTGGGGGCGTCGTTCACGCACAGGACGGGGACCTTGACCTGAGCCGCCGTCGACGCGACAGAGGTGCAGTCGTTGCTGATCACCAGCCCTAGGATGGCCGAGACGCCATCGGAGGAGAGCTTCAGCACGTTGGCGGTCGCCTCGCCCGAGCCGGGCGCACCCTGGTCGAGCGCGATCAGGTCGATCTTGTGCCCGTTGATGCCCCCCGCCGCGTTGACCGCGTTGAACACCGCCCTCACGTCGGCGAGCTCAGGCTGGGTCTCGGCTGCCGTCGGGCCCGTCAGGCCGTCAGTGAAGCCGACCTTGTAGACCGCGCTACCGCCGCTATCCGCCGTAGCGGAAGCCGATGAGCCACCCGATGAACCGGAACATCCGCTCACCGCCAGCGTGGTCGCGACTATCAGAAAGCATGCGCTGAGCGCCACATTACGCACCAGGGTTTCCCTCTCGATTAAGGCCAGCAGGCCCCGTCACCGTCGTTAGCGAATGCGCTACCATCGCGCCGCTCTCCGGTATGACTCTGTGTATCCGTAAGAACAGGTGTGATAGCAGACCTCGGCGTTAGTCCCTGAAGGCAACCTTGACGCAGCCACCTGTCAACTGTCAACAGTTTTTATGATTGTAACCAACCTGATAGTTACTGAGCCGCTGTAGGCAACCAGCCCGGAGCTCGCCGGGCGCAGCACTGCGCCGGCGCCCGGGCATCCGTCACATCCCGCGCACGCGATCGATCAGCCGGCCGACGTCATCGTGAAGATGATCCGAACGCCAGGCCACGTGACCGTCCGGCCGGACCAGGACGAGCCGACATCCGTACAGGTCGGCAACGTCGCGTTCGTGTAGGCGCTGCTCGGTCAGCGGGACCCCGCGGCTGGCGGCGGCCGCCGCCAGCGGGGTGGCGTCCGGGGGCGCATCCCCCAAGCGCAGCAGGACGTAGCCGCGCCCGTACAGGTCGAGGGTGCTGCGCCCGTCCGCGAGCCAAGCATGCGGCGCGCGTGATCCCGGCCGGGCCGTGGGGGTGTACGTCATGACCTCGGGCTCCGGGGGCGGCGTCCCGTCGGAGACGATGATCGGCGAGCCCTCGTAGTGGTAACCAAGGTGGATGCCGATGGTGTACCACTCACGTTTCATGCGCGCCGCGTACTCGTCGCCGAACTCCCTGCGATGCCGGTCGGCTTCCGGTCCTGGGTCGAGGAGATCCACAGGCGGCGCGATCGTGCGCGGTGACAGCATCCGCGTCAGGTTCCCGCTGGCCTCCTGGACGTTGCGCTGCGCGACCGGCCGGCGTTCGATCTCGTAGCTCGGCAGCAGGTTGGTGCCACCCCAGCCCGAGAGCATCGCCTCCAGCTTCCAGCCCAGGTCGACGGCGTCCTGGATGCCGGTGTTCATGCCGAATCCGCCGGTCGGGGACATCACGTGCGCGGCATCGCCGACGATGAACACGCGTCCCCTCCCGTAGCTCTCGGCCACCAGTTCGCGCCGTACCCACGGAACGATGGACAAGATCTCGAAGTCGAAGTCCTTGCCCATCGCCCGGATGATAGCGGCCCGCACATCGTCCTCGGTCATGATCCGGGGCTCCGAGGTGCCGACGAAGGAGAATCGCCAGCGGTCCCCGCCGTTGATCGCAACGATCGTTCCCCAGGTGCCCTCGGGGCCGATGAAGATGAACCGGTACGCCTTGCCCTTGTCGTGCATCGAGACCAGGTCAGGGCAGCGGAATATCGCGTTGTTGGTGTAGGTCAGGGCAGACCGGCCCTGCATCTCGATGCCCAGGATCTGCCGGACGTTACTGCCTGCTCCGTCGGCTCCAATCGCATACTCGGCAGTGACCGTCCGCTGATCACCCGTCCGCGCGTCCGTCAGCGTCGCAGCCACCACGTCATCCTTCTCGACCAGCTCGGTCAGGGTGGTGTTGAGCATGAGATCAGCCTTGCCCAGCGACTCGACCCAGCGGCGCAGGATCGGGTCGAACATGTCCTGCGGGCATCGCTCGCGCTTCTGCGGGCTCTGCGGCGGTATCGGCTCGTCGTCCTTCGACGGCATGACCTCGCGGCCTAGCTCGTACCCGGTGAGAGACGTGACGTACACATAGTCCTGGGGGTAGTCACGGGGATACGGTGAATCTCTGACCCAGTCCGCGATTCCCCAGCGGCGGCAGAATTCCATCGACCGGATGCCGACAAGGTCCATCTTGGGCTGATAGATGTCGCCGGATGTCCGCTCGACCAGCAGGGTCTCCACGCCCCGCCAGGCGAGGTCTCCGGCGAGCGCCAATCCCACCGGCCCGGCTCCGACGATCAGTACAGGCACGTGCATGCTATCTTTCCACCGTTCTCAGCTGGTCGGATTGGTGCCGGACGCTGCTGCCACAGGAGCTCCGGCGAGTTCGCGCGAGTCGGAATCACCGTCTGCGCGAACCGTCCTGCCGTGGCGGCAGGTTCGCGACCGTCCCATACGATGATGAACAGCTCGACTCCGCGTGCCGCCTCCGCCGCCAGGACCCACGCCACGTCCAGAGCCGTTCCGGTCAGGACACCGCGCCATCTCCTGAACCTGCGCGCGGCCAGCTCGCAAGCCGCCTCTCGCCCCTGCTCACCAGACGCGAGGCACACCGGGTGCTGGACGCACGGGCCATCCTCAGCGGCGGACCCGGTAGCCGCCATCAGGCGTGCACCGCTTGCGCGCACCCTGGCGGAAGACGCCCTGGCCATCAGGCACTCGCCCGGACGGCCGCTGCCGTGCTCGAGATCGCAGGCTCCGGGTACTGCCTGCCCGGTGCGGCTCGAGGCTGCCCGACCGTCATCGCTTCCTCCGTCACGACCAGGCCGGCGCCGTCCCGCGGTGGTCCGCTCGGCCACCGGCGATGATCCGGGCCCGCGCTCCGATCCTCCAGCACGAGCCGAGAAGTTGTCAACAGTTGACGATATTGCTAGTGTCGCTTGTAGCCGAGGCATCGGACGCCCGGCCGAGGGCGATGGGTGCCAGACGAGGCTCGGCAGAACATCACACGTCTCCCGGACCCGCGGACCCGGGAGGTGAGCCGCGTCGGCACTCTAGGTGCAGAGGAGACTCAGTGAGTATCCGATTGTGGCATCAATCAATGGCTCCGCTGGATGAGTTCGGCGCGTTCGCCGATATGGTCCGTGAGCACCTCAAGGCGGTCGTCCCGGCCGATGTGATCGTGGACATGCACGGCAGCTACCCCGGCTCGTACCTCGGCGGCGCGCCCGCCGAGGTACTGCCGTACCCGGTCGTCAAGCACCTCATCCAGGAGCAGATCTTCGACCACTGCCTGACCGCCGAGAAAGAGGGCTATGACGCTATCGCGCTGGCGTCGTTCTCCGAGCCTTTCCTGACCGAGGTGCGTTCGCTGGTCGATATACCGGTGGCATCCATGCCGGAGAGCTGCCTACTCGTCGGGTGCTCCTACGCGGCCAAGCTAGCGCTCGTAACGCTCACGCCGAAGAGCATTCCCCGCGTCCGCGCCCTGGTGAACCAGCATGGGCTCACCGGCCGGGTCGGCGGGATATTCGCCCTGGATCCGCCCATCAGCGAGCGCATTCTGATCGGGATTCTCAACGGCGAGGCTGACCCCGAGCCCGTGCTGTCGTCGTTCACCGCCTGTGCCCGCCAGGCTGCCGCGGCCGGTGCCGACCTGGTCATCCCGGCCGAAGGCGCCCTGAATGAGGTGCTGTGGTCCCATAAGCTCTCCGTGGTCGACGGGGTGGAGGTCATGGACGGGCTCAGCGTCGTCATGACGTACGCGCACATGATGATCCGGCTCAAGCGGGTCGCCGGGCTCGGCGCGGCGCGCGCTATCAGTCATCCCATGGCGCCGCCGGCTCTGCTTGCCCGGGCCATGCGCCGGGCACGTTCCGGATATCCGGCTACTGGAGGAGACAACCAGACATGACGGACGCTGTCGAGGGTCCGCTGCAAGGCATCCGGGTCCTGGATTTCACCACGATGATGTCCGGGCCCATGGCAACCAGGCTGCTGGCCGACATGGGCTGCGACGTGGTGAAGGTCGAAGCTCCTCCGGCTGGGGATCACAACCGCCGCCGTACCCCCACCTTCGGGGACTCCAGCAGGTATTTCGCCCAGATGAATAACGGCAAGCGTTCCGTGCTGCTGGACCTCAAGTCACCAGGCGACCTGGCGCTGGCCCTGGACCTCGCGGCCCAGTCGGACGTGCTCATCGAGAACAACCGCCCGGGTGTCATGGCTCGTCTCGGCGTCGGATACGACGATGTCCGCGCCCGGAACCCGAGGATCGTCTACGCTGCGATCTCCGGCTACGGACAGAGCGGACTGGCCTCACAGCGGCCCGCTTACGCACCCAACATCACCGCCGACTCGGGCTTCGATATGGCGAATATGCTCTACCAGGCCGATCCGGCCACCCCGGCCAACACCGCGATATTCATCCCCGACGCGATGGCCGCGCTGCACACGACCATCGCTGTGCAAGCGGCACTGCTCGGGCGAGAGCGAACCGGCGCCGGGCAGTTCATCGACATCTCGCTGTTCGACACCATGTTCAACCTGATGGTGTACGAGCTCCAGATCGCCCAGCTGGGCACGCCGCCCGATAGGTCAGTGTACTCGCCCGTCGCCACGCTCGAAGGCTATGTCTCCATCGCTCCTGTCACCCAGCAGATGTTCGAAAAACTAGCTGTTACCATAGGACGTTCTGAGATCATCGACGACCCTCGCTGGGCCACCCAGACGGCACGCGAGCTGAACTGGGGCGCCATGATGGACATGGTGCGCGAGTGGGCGAAGGGGATGAAACGCGAGGATGTGCTGGCGGAACTGAACGCGGCCGGAGTCGCGGCGGCGCCGTACCGGACGCCGACCGAGGCGCTGAACGACCCGCACGTGCGCGCCCGGGGACTGCTCGTCCCCCAGCATGACGACGGTGGCGACTTCTTCCTGTTCAACCCGCCCTTCGCCTTCGCCGACGGTTCGGTCCATGCTCGCGGTGACCGGCCGAGCCCGTCGCTCAACGCCGACCGTGCCGACGTGCTAAAGGACTGGCTCGGCGAATCCGCCCGGTTAGGATGGCTTAGGGCCTGACCGCGGGCCACTCGCCACCCGGGCATGTCGTGCTCGCAGCTGGCACTTCGCGCAGGTGAGCAGCGTGCTTTACGCCCGTTCGTCGTCGGTCCGGGGTGGCGAATCCGGTAACGTCCTATACTGTGCGGCTGATGAGTTTTTATCATGTCACCGGAAAGCAGCGAGGGGTATCAGCCACCGATGACAGGCGATGAGCGGGAGGCGGAACCCGACCGGGATCGACCGCCGCCGACGATCCGGCGCCGGTCTAATGCCGAGCTCGTCGCCGATCGGCTGCGGCGGTCGATTGTCGCGGGCGAGCTGACCGACGGGAGCGCGCTTGCCAACCTGGACCAGCTCCGCAGGCAGTTCGGAGTGGGCCTGCCGGCAGCCAGGGAGGCGATCAGGATTCTCGAGTCCGAGGGACTGATCACGGTGGTCCGGGGCAACACCGGCGGCGCCGTGGTGCACGCCCCCAGCCTTTCGATGGCCGCGTCGCCGCTCGGCATGCTCCTGCAGAGTCAGCGAGTGGAACTCGCAGATCTAGCGGCGGCGCTGCGAGTACTGGAACCAGTATGCGCGCAACTGTGCGCGGAACGGCACGGCGACGAGACAGTCGCCGTGCTGGCGGAGCTCGTACGGCAGGCGCGCCGGTCCGTGCATGACGATCATCAGGCGATCTCGCTCAACCGTAAGTTCCACGAAGCGCTCGCTGACTGCTGCGGCAACCGGACCCTGCGAGTCCTGGTGGGCACGCTCGAACTGCTCTGGTCTGCGCAGGAGCAGGATTGGGAGCACAGTCTTCCGTCTCGCTACACGATGAAGAACCGGCTAGCCGGCATCGCAGCTCACGAACGAGTGCTGGAGATGATCCGGGCCGGTGACGCGCCGGGCGCCTACCTCACCATGAGCGAACACATCGCGGAGGGCTATACCTATGCTGTCCCGAAAATCCGCGAGACGGAAACCACGGTTCGCCGGCCTTCCGCGTAGTTATGGGCTGAACCGGGATCCGTCCTGCCGGCCGGGCTGTTAATCGCGGGCGGTCAGCTCCGCGTGGCCAGCCAGGTGACCGGCCACCACTGGCCATACTGAGACCGCTGCTGGAGGGGGCTGCCGTCACACGACAAGGCAGCTTCTTCAGCCTGGATGGCGTGCGCATCCTTCCGGTCCCGGATCCCGCCGGTACCGATCGTCATCGGCGGCCGGTCCGACGCGGCGCTGCGACGAGTCGCGCGCTGTCGTGCACGGACACAGATGGCCCGGCCTTTGGCTTTCCCCCACCCGCTTTGCCACCGCAGTGAGGCTGATCACCGAGTACGTCGACTCACTCAAGACCAAGCCATGGCTCGACTCCCGGGACATCGCTAACGCCGTCGCCCGGCTGTGCTCAGACGATGCGGCCACAATCAGCGGCATTTGGGCTGGCCGCCAATCTCGGCGGCACCGCAAAAAGTAACTCCATTATTAGCCGGCGGTCTCCGGGAAGCCGCGGACTCCCGCGGGATCAGGGAAACTCGATCTCCGGCTCGATGATGTACAGGCCCCCACCGGCCCGGTCGGTGGCGTAGATCAGTCCGTCTGCGGTGACAGTGAGGTCGTTGGACTGGATCGCGGCACGCCCATCGGCTGGCGGCGGCACGAAGTAGGCGATCTCCTCCGGCGCCGAGGCGTCCGTGATGTCGTAGACCCGGACGCCGGCGTTGAAGTAGGTCGCGTGGATCGTCCGGGATGACTGGAACGACCCAGGACGCATCTCGTGCAGGTTGTGCGGGCCGCTGCGGCCCGGCCGGTCTCGGTAGTCACCTGCGGGAACAGGGAACTGCGAGATGACCCTCGGACTGGCCTCGTCGGAGATATCGACGACCCGGATCTGCTTCCGGATCCCGGCCGGACCGGGACCGGCCTTGATGCATTCGTCGGTGACTACGAGCAGGTCCCGGCCGGGGACCGGGAACGCGGTGTGAGTGGCCGCGCTGACGTCGGCACCGAATTCGAGCCAGCTGACCAGTTCCGGCTTGCTCAGATCGCTGATGTCCAGGATCACCAGTCCGGCATCCCACCAGCCGCCGTAAGCGCGGTCGCCGCGGATGATCGAGTGGTGATGCTTCCCGTTCCGCCCTGTCGGCCAGTCCGGCTGCTCGCCCGCGGCGATATGCATGCCGGGCAGCGCCCACCTGCCCACCTCGACCGGAGCTGCCGGGTCACGCAAATCGGCCATGATGAAGATTCGGTCGCTGTAGCCGTCCGCGCTCCCGCTCATCGAGACATAGGGCTGCTCCCAGAAGGTCATCCGGTGCAGGCCCTTGCCCGGCGTCGGGAAGAAGCCGATCTGCCGCGGCTGCCAGGGACGGCTCACGTCATATATCGCCAGGCCCGCGCTCCACTGCACCACGTCCGGTTCGCTCGGATTGCGCTCGTGGTTTACGACCATCAGGTCGCCGACCACCTGGACCTTGTGCGAGCGCGTGCCGGGCGGCCGCTCGATCTGCGCGACCAGCTTGGGGTCGGCTGGCTGTGACACGTCGAGGATCGAAGTGCCGATCTGGTCGCCGCCCATGTGCCCCACGTAGGCGAACCCGTCCTGCACGTTGACGTGCATGGTGTCGCCGTGGCCATCGAGCGTGTGCTGCCCGAGCAGCCGCAGATTCAGCGCTTCGGTTCCGTCCTGGTGCACGCCTGCGACCATCCACTGCTCCCTGAAGTTGAGCGGAGACTTTATGCGGATTCCTCGTGGAACCCTCGAGCGCTGCCTCGTTCCCGGCCGGAGGATGCCGTCCGCGTCTCCCGCCACCAGGCCTCGGCTGCCACTGCGACATACTTGGCCGGGCTGACGCTGGTGCAGGCGACAGCTTCCTAAGCTCCAGGCGGCGCAGGGTCTCATACAGTTTGGGCTGCGGTATCTGGGTGCAGCCAGCCAGCGCATAGCCAGTTTGTGGTTCATGCCTAGGCGGCCGATGTACGCACGCGCCTCATACCGGGAGAACCCGAGATCCCCGAGAAGTTCCGCAGTATCTCCAGGACAGCCATTACATCGTCCCAGCTTAACTTCCACAGTAATGACTGAGTGAGGACTGTGCAACAAACGCAGCTTACCGAAGGATGCGCTTCCATCCTGGCAGGCCAACTGGTCGACGCCGGGATGAGCCGACAGGACCATCTCGACCTCGGCGGGAAACACGTTCTCCTCGCCGCAGCCCTCTCCTCAACCTAACAAAGCACTACTAGTCTCTTATTAGGACGACGCTGATGACTTCTTCCGCCGGAGCAGGCTCATCCGTGGACGCCGGCTCATCCCCCGGCGCCGACCGGCTTGTCTGCATGATCGTGCCGCAGCACCGCGGGGAACTCGAACGCTTCCGGCCGGAAATCATCCCACTCCAGGCCGACACGGCATTGCAGCGGCAGTTCACAACGTGGTCCGAATCCCGCGGTGCCTTCCTCGCGCAGCAATCTCCTGGATGGCAGCGCCATTACTTCCGGGGTAACCATGCCGACGGTTCGGCCGGCGACCGAGAGCACCAGACACGGCTGCACCTGCCCCGTTCTGCCCGGCTTCATCTTACTTAGGTCACCCTGCTCGCAGGATAAGGCCGGCCCGGTCGGATAAGGGCCTATTATTTAGCTTTACTAGTTATTTAGCAGGCCTGGCTGACGAGACGGCTGAGTACCGGGGCCATCCCGGCCGGGACGGGACTGACGTACCGTTGATTCGCCGAGCGCGTTTGCGGCGGCGCGCTCGTTTGGCGCAGGACAAGGCCAGGGGGTAACAGGGTGAACAGCCGCGCGCGGGCGTGGTACGACCAGCGGACCTGGCATTGGCGGGACTGGCCGGCTGAGCTGCTACTTGATCGCAAGCGGCGGGCGCAGACGCGGATCAGCGTGGTGATCCCCGCGCGCGACGAGGAGCGGACCGTCGCAGGCGTGGTTGGTGCGCTGCGCGCGGCCCTGATGGAGCAGGTTCCCCTGATCGACGAGGTAGTGGTCATCGATTCGGATTCGGCCGACCGGACCGCAACGGAGGCCGCGAGAGCCGGCGCGACCGTGTACCGGGCCCGTGACATCGCACCGGAGCTTGGCAGCTATCCCGGCAAGGGCGAGGCGCTCTGGAAGTCCCTGCACGTCACCAAGGGCGACCTGCTCGTCTTCGTCGACGCCGACCTCACCCAATGGGGGCCGCATTTCGTCACCGGCCTGCTCGGGCCGCTTTTCGCTGAACCAGGCGTCATGCTCGTGAAGGGGTTCTATGCCCGGGTCGCGGCCGGGACGGACGGCTCCGCCTCGACCGAGGGCGGCCGGGTCACGGAACTGGTGGCGCGTCCCCTGCTGAGCCTGTGGTGGCCTGAGCTGTCGGGCGTGGTCCAGCCGCTGGCGGGAGAATGGTCGGCGCGACGCGAGCTGATGGAGTCGCTGGCCATCCCGCTGGGGTACGGGGTGGAGCTGTCCACGCTGCTCGATACCGCCGCCCGACGCGGGCTGGACGCCATCGCGCAGGTCGACCTGGACGCCCGCGCGCACAAGCACCAGACCGACCACGATCTCGCCCTGATGGCCGCGGAGCTGCTCATGGTGGCTGAGCGCAGGCGGCCGGTGAAGGGAAATGGCCCGGTACCCGCGAGCCCGCACCTGGTGCAGTTCGTCAGGGAAGACGGCCACGTCCGCCCGGTGGCCCGGCCCGTTCCGGTCCAGGAACGCCCACCGGTTACCGGCCTGCTCAGGCGGCCAGCCAGCCAGGACCCGGCCAGCCGCGATGGAGCGCGGCAATGATCCCCCCCGAGGCGGGGGGCAAGGGGAGATCGGGGGGGAGGGTTCCCCCCCGTGCGCGGGGGGCTCCGGGGGGTAGCCCCCCCGGGCCAGCACTGCGGCTGAGAGAACGGTCGTTCGGCCCGGAGCAGCGGCTGGTCATGGCGATTGTCAATCGGACCCCCGACTCCTTCTACGACCGCGGTGCCACCTGGGACGAGGCCGCCGCGATGGAACGGGTGCACACGGTCGTGGGTGAAGGCGCCGACATCGTCGACATCGGCGGCGTGCCGGCCGCGCCCGGTGCGGAGGTAACCGTCGCCGAGGAGATCCGCCGGACTGTCCCCTTCGTGGCCGCGGTGCGGACGGCGTACCCCGACCTGGTGATCAGTGTCGATGCCTACCGCCATCAGACGGCACGCGAACTGTGCGACGCCGGAGCCGATCTGATCAACGACACCTGGGGGGGCTGGGACGAGCGGCTGCCCGAGGTGGCCGCCTCATACGGCGCGGGCCTGGTCTGCAGCCACGCCGGCGGCTTGCCGCCGCGGACCCGCCCGTTCCGGGTGGAATACGACGACGTGATGGCGGACGTGCTGGAGCGCACGCTGGCCCTGGCCGACCGCGCCGTGGCCCGCGGCGTGGACGCATCGCGGGTACTCATCGACCCGGCCCATGACTTCGGCAAGAACACCTGGCACTCGCTGGAAATCACCAGGCGGCTGGGCGAGATGGTCGCGACGGGCTGGCCCGTCCTGGTATCGGTGTCCCACAAGGATTTTATCGGCGAGACCCTGAACGCCGGGCGCGAGGAGCGGCTGACGGGAACGCTGGCCACCACCGCAGTATGCGCGTGGCTCGGGGCCCGCGTCTTCCGCGCCCATCAGGTCTCCCAGACCCGCCAGGTCCTGGACATGGTCTCGTCGATCCGCGGGGATCGCCTGCCGGCCCGGGTGGTGCGCGGACTTGCCTAGCCCGCGCAGGCGAAGGTGATCGCCGCCGCGGCGATCTGCCCGCCAGCGCCGCTGCTGGCCCATGAGCTGACCGGCCTCGATCCCGTTATCCCCGAGCTTCGCCAGGCCTGCGCCGCGGCGGTCGAACGGCTGGTCCGCTCCGGACCCGAGGTCATAGCCGTGGTCGGAACGGGGCAACGCACCGTCACCTGGCCACCGGAGGGCCGCCTCAACCTCGCCGCCTTCGCTCCGGTGCTCGCCACCCAGGAGCCGGGCGCGGCCCTGCCGCTCCCGCTCGGGCTCGCTGCCCGCCTGCTCGATGAGGGCGGATACCGGGGGCCGCGGGCGCTGCGGTCGGTGAGCCGCGACGAGCCGGCCGCGGGCTGCCTGCGGCTGGGCGCCGACCTCAGCTGCCTCGGCGACCGGGTCGGGTTGCTGGTCATGGCCGATGGGAGCGCGTGCCGCAGCCTGCGCGCCCCTGGCTACCTCGACCCGCGGGCGGCCGCCTTCGACGCGGAACTTGAGAGGGCGGTGCGGAGCGGGGACCTCGGCCCGCTGCGGGCCCTGGACCAGGGCTTGGCCAGCAAGCTGCTCGCGAACGGAAGACCCGGATGGCAGGTGCTCGCCGGAGCGATGCCGGGCCGGGCGCCGGCCACGGAAATCCTCTACTCCGACGATCCCTTCGGGGTCTTCTACCTGGTGGCCTGGCTCGCCGGGACGCAATGAACGAGGCCGGACACGGGCACTGGAGCCCCGGCTCGGTCAGATCCGGCCGAACTGGCCGGGACTCGCTCCGGTGGGTAAGTCTCGTGTCCGCAGGACCAGCCCTTGCGCGTTGAAGAAAAAGCCCCCCGGGGTCAGCAGGGCGACCCGCGCGCCCGGCACCTGGCGGCGGTCCGCCTGCCCGCGCAGCTGGGTCACCGCCTCGCGCAGGTGTCCCGCGCCCTGGGAGCCGCCCTCGGACAGGCTGCCGCCGTGCGTGTTCACCGGCACCCGCCCTTTGATCTTGATCCGGTTCTCCACCCCGTCCCAGTGATCGGCCAGGAACGCGCCGGCCTCGCCTGGACCGCAGAACCCGTAGGCCTCGAAGCAGCGCAAGGCGACGAAGCTGAAGCCGTCGTAGGGGAAGAACAGGTCGATGTCGTCGAGCCACAGATCGCTCTTGGCCCGCAGGTCGCGCGCGGCCACCTGCTGCCCGGTAGCGTCCAGCGCGGCCGCCAGATGCTCCTCGGGCGGCGCGGTCATGCCCATGGCGGCCGCGTGGATGAGGACCGGAGTGGCCGGCATGTCGCGGGCCCGCTCGGCGGTGGTCACGATGAACGCGTCCGCGCCGTCGACCGGCACGTCCATGTCGTACAGGCACAACGGCTCGCGGACCATCCGCCCGGCCAGGTACGCGTCCATGGTCAGGGGGTCACGCAGCACCGCGTTCGGATTGGCCGCCGCGTTGGTCCGGTCGTTGATCGCGATCAGGCCGAAATCTTTCCGGGACGCGCCGAACTCGGCGAGGTAGCGGCCCGCCCAGGCCGCGTAGCCCGCTGAGCCGTGCATGCTCCACGGCTCGGTGTCGGTGTGACCGTCGCCGGTGGCGGCCCGGCCGTCGGGCAGTCCGAAGGTGGCCCGCCGCCGGAACGGGTCCGCACCCGCGCTGCGCGAGAAGCCGCTGACCCGGTAGACCGAGTGGTAGACGAGCGCCACCTCGCAGGCCCCGGTCCAGACCGCGTTGGTAGCGGCGACCAGGTGATTCATGATCGGCGGCGCGGCCCGCGTCCACCAGGTGACTTCGGGCAGCCCGAGCGCGGAGACCACGGTGGCCGGGTCGATGCCGCCGGTCAGCAGCCCGCCGCCGACCACGCCGTCGATATCGGCGGCGGTCAGCCCGGCGTCCCTGATCGCCGCGACCGCCGCCTCGAGCAGCAGGCCGAGCTCGGTCGTGGCACCCCGGTCCCGGGCGTACGGCGACAGACCGACCCCCGCGATCGCCACCTTGTCCTTGGCTGGGTTGCGCGCCGTCATGGCTGCATCCCGGCTCGGGTGACTGGGCCTTCGGTGACTGGACCCTCGGCCGGACGGAACGCGGGCCAGGGAGCGCCGTCACGGTCGATCCAGGTGAGCTCGACCGCGAGCCCGACGCGCAGCCGGTCCCGCGGGCAGCCCACCACCGCGGCCTCGACTCTCAGCCCGGTCTGCTCGGCCAGTTCGATCGCGGCGAGCGGGTAGCCAGCCGCGTAGTCCACGCCCTGCGCCGGGGGCCCTTGATGCAGGAAGGTGAGCAGGTACACCGTGCCACGGCCGCTGACCGGTGCCGGGTTCACCGCGGCCGACCAGCAGGACGGGCAGATCGGCCGCAGCGGCGTGTGCCACCGGCCGCACGCCTGGCAGCGCCCGGCCAGCAGCTCCCGGCGCAGCAGCCCCAGGTAGTACTCCTTGTTCAGGTGATCCAGCCGCACGTCCGGGAACCGCGCAAGCACCGTCTCGTCGCCGCTCGCGATCACATCATCTCCTCGCTCCGCTAAATCGTCTTAACAAGTTACCTATATTAGCGCTAGACTGCGGTGAGCCGCCCCGAGCAGGAGACCACATGCCCGATGACAGGTTCTTCGAACCCGAGATAGAGACCATGCCGCGGGCTGGAATCGCGGCGTTGCAGGAGGAGCGGATCCTCGAGCTGGTGCCCTACGTCTATGAGCGCTCCGCTCTGGTGCGCAAGAAGTGGGAAGAGGCGAGGGTCAAGCCCAGCGACATCAACTCACTGGACGATTTCACCGAGCGGGTGCCCTTTATCACCAAGGACGATATCCGCGATTTCCGTGATCGGGCCCACGACCCGTTCGGCGGCCTGCTGTGCACGAGCTACGCCGACACGACCACGGTCTTGTCCACCTCGGGGACGACGGGGGACGCCACCTTGTACGCGCACGCCTGGGACCGGTGGCACCCGTTCTGGGCGGCGACCGCCCGTGACCTGTGGGAGATCGGCGTCCGCCCGGGAGATTACGTGCTGGGCGCCGGCTTCAAGATGCGCGGGCCGACCTACCACGCGGACCAGATGTGCGGCGCCGTCCCGGTGATGGTGAACACGGGCCTCGGCGGCTGGGCCACGGCGCTGGACGCCATCCGCCGCTACCGGCCGGTCTACGCGCAGCTCACCGGCCTGACGCTGGCCGAGCTTGAACCACTGAGCCGGACCAACGACATGCGGGAGCTGTTCTCCTCGTTCAAGGGCGCCTCGTTCGCGGGCGAGCCGCTCGGCGCGCGGGCCCGCCAGCAGCTGGAAAGCTGGGGCGTGGAGGTCTACGTGTGGACCTCCACCGGCGACGTCACCGGCGCGTGGGAATGCCGCCAGCACGACGGCTGCCACGCGTGGGAGGACTGCGTGCTGCTCGAAGCCGTCGACCCGGCCGGAAGCGCGCAGGCGGCCGACGGGGAACTCGGCGAACTGGTCGCCACCTCGCTGGACAACCCGATCACCCCGATGGTGCGCTTCCGCTCCGACGACATCATCCGGATGACCAGGCAGCCGTGCGCCTGCGGCCGTACGCACGCCCGGTTCTGGCCGGCCGGCCGCAAGGGTGACGAGACGATCGTGGCCGGCCGCTCCTTCGTGCCGATGGACATCTGGCGGGCGCTGGAGGGCGTCCCGGAAACCGCTACCGCGCTGTTCCAGCTGGTCCGGCCGGCCCGGGAGATCGACGAGCTGAAGGTCCGGGTCGGCTATGACCCGGAAACCACGACGTCCGTCCCGGAGCTGCGGGATCGGGTGTCTGAGGTGATCATGGCCGCGGTGGGCGTCCCGCCAGCGCTCGAGTTGCTGCCGGAAGCGGAGCTGCTCGCCCGCGCCCGCGGCGGGAAACTACCCAGGGTGGTGAAACAATGACGCTAGCGTCCACGACGGCGGCGGCCGCGACCCTTCCCCGGCCCGGGCCGTGGGGCATCGGGCGGTATGAGGTCGCCGGCCATCCGGTCTACTTCGAAGTCAGCTGGGATGACTGGCAGCGTGATACGGCCTGGGCGCGCGAGGTGCTGGCCGGTCACGGTGCAGGCCCCGGCAGCGGCCTGCTCATCGTGGGCGGCATGGCGGAATCCCCCTGGTTCGACCCGTTCGAGACTGCGGCTCGCGAGCTCGGCGCGCCGTATTCGATCGGGGAGATCTACACTTTCGAGGCGTTCCGCAGCGGCTTGTACGCGACCCGGCTGCCCGTCACCATGATATTCGGAATCGACCGGACGGTGGCTGATGGGCTGGGCGACCAGCTCGCCGAGATCATCGCGCGGGTGCCGGTCATCGTGGCCAGGCCGGACGCCGCCGGCCTGCTGGCCCAGGCGGGCGCCCAGCCGTTCATCGTCACCCGGCTGGGGCCGGCCATCGCGGTGGAGTGCCCGCGCCGTGGCGGCGCCCACGTCAACGGTGCGGAGTGGACCGTGGCCGAGCGCGGCGGCGAACTGTTCCTCAGCACCGCCGGCCCGCGTGCCCACCAGGTCAGCGAGGCCGCACTGGGTCTGCGCGGCACGCTCACCGACGGCCCGTGCGGATGCGGGCGGGCCGGCCAGCGGGTCACCCTCAGTCCGTAAGCCAGCCCACCGCAGAACCTAGGGGAGACAGCCCATGGCCCCTCGCCCGATCACCGTCGGGGACGTCATCAGCGAGCACCGGCGCAGCTACCCGGACAAGCTGGCGCTCGCCGACGGCGCGTACCAGCTGACCTGGCCGGAATTCGACGAGCGGGTCAACCGGCTGGCCAATGCGCTGCGGGGGACGGGGCTCGGCCCGGGCGACCGCATCCTGTGGCTCGGCCAGAACTCCTTCCGGGTCTACGAGCTGCTCGGCGCGGCGGCCAAGATCGGGGCGATGGTGTGTCCCGGCTACTGGCGCTGGGCACCGCCGGAGATGGCCTTTGCGATCGAGGATTTCCAGCCCAAGGTGGTGATCTGGCAGGAGGAGGAGATCGGCAGCACCGTACGGGTGGCCCGGGCCGTCAGCCCGGCGGCCGAATCCGCGCTGTGGCTGCGGCACGACTACGCCCCAGAAAACCCCGAACTCGGCTACGAGGAGTTCCTGGCCAGCGGTGACCCGGCCGACCCGGGCCCGGAGATCGACCCGCATTCGGCGCTGCTGGTAATCTACACCGCGGCGATCAGCGGCCGGCCGTGCGCCTCGATGCTGTCGCACACCAACCTGATCGCCATGGGCATGTCGGTGGCCTGGCTAGGTGACATCGACGACCGGACGGTCTTCCTGAACTCGGGGCCGATGTTCCATATCGGCAACTTCCAGTTCTTCGGCATCCCGGTGCTGATCCAGGGCGGTACCAACGTCGTCACCCGGCGGGTCATCGCCCGCGAGGTGCTGGATATCCTCGCCACCCAGAACTGCACCCGCGCGTACATCATGCCGGCCACCATCACTCCGCTGGTCGAATTGATGCGGGAGCGCGGCGTGGAACTGCCGCACCTGAAGGCCACCATTGCCGCTCCGCTGTGGCAGGGCCTGGTCGCGGCGGACGAAAGCCGCCACGGCCGCGAGGGCGGCGGCATGGGATACGGCTACGGGCAGACCGAAGTTACCGGCTTCTGCCTGTTCGGCGGGTACGGCGGCCGGGGGGCCGGCAACGCAGGCCGTCCCGCGCCGGTCACCTCGGTCCGGATCCTCGACGCGGACGGGCGGGAGTGCCCGGCGGGCGAGGCCGGCGAGATCTGCGTGCGCGGCGACACGGTGCACCTGGGCTACTGGAACCGCCCGGAGATCAATGAGGAGCGCTTCCGCGGCGGCTGGTGGCACACCACCGACCTGGGCCGACGCGAGAGCGACGGCACGATCACGTTCCTCGGCACGATGACCCGGATGATCAAGTCAGGGGCGGAGAACATCTTCCCGGCCGAGGTGGAGAACTGCCTGGAGGCCCATCCGGCGGTGAAGGAAGCCGCGGTGATCGGCATCCCGAACGAGCGGTTCCTGCAGGACGTCAAGGCCGTCGTGGTGCTGAACGGGACGGCCCCGGTTACGGCCACCGACCTGATCGAGCACTGCCGGCGCCATATCGCCTCCTACAAGAAGCCGAAGACGGTGGAGTTCCTGGACGCGCTGCCGCGTACCGGCGGCTTCACCAAGGACTACGCGGCACTGGACGAGAAGTTCGGCGGCGGCGGCTATCCCGGCGGCGGCAACCTGGGCGGCGGACGTTGAAGGTGCTCAGCTCGGAGAAAGGCGGCGGCTCCCGGCCACGGTGACGGCGTCCGCCGCTTGGGCCAGCAGCGCAGCGAGTTCCCGGGCTTCCTCCGGGGTCAGGCCGATCAGCCGGTAGCGGCCTCCCGTGTGCACCGCGATCTCGACGGCCGGCGACCAGGCCGGCTCGCCAGGCTCATCGGGCAGGTACTGCGCCGTCTGCACGTCGAGGCGGTCCGGCACGGTGAGGCCGCCGTCCCGGGAGATGGCCACCGAGGCCGTCTCGCTGGCGTGGTAGAAAGCGGTTCCGCAGGTGTCCGCGGCATGATCGCGAGCGCACCAGTGCGGGCACTGGTCGGTGACGGTCATGGAAACCATGGCTGGTCCTCCCGGTATTGCGGTCCCGCGCCTAAGGTCCGTGCGGCGGCTCAGAAGCCCAGGCTGCGTCCCACGATCTCCTTCATGATCTCGGTCGTGCCGCCGTAGAGCCGCTGCACCCGGGCGTCCCGCCAGAGCCGGGCGATCTCGTACTCGTTGATGTAGCCATAGCCACCATGCAGCTGCAGGCAGCGGTCCACGATCTCCCACTGCAGCTCGGTGGCC
>PMOU01000628.1 GCA_003161205.1 Actinomycetota bacterium
CGGCTTGCCTACCTGTCCCAGGAGCTCGCTGAGCTCGACCCGGACCTGCGCGTCCGCGAGGCCGTGGAGGAGATACGGCTGCGCATCCGGGTCGGCGACCGTGAGCTGTCCGCGGGACAGCTCCTCGAGCGGCTCGGCTTCACCGCGGAACGGCAGTGGACCAAGATCGGTGACCTGTCCGGCGGCGAGCGGCGCCGGGTGCAGATGCTCAGGCTGCTCATGGATGAGCCCAACGTGCTGCTCCTCGACGAACCGACCAACGACCTGGATATCGAGACGCTCACCGAGTTCGAGGACCTGCTGGACGACTGGCCGGGCACGCTGGTGGTGGTCAGCCACGACCGGTATTTCCTCGAGCGCGTGACGGAGCACGTCGTGGCGCTTCTCGGGGATCGCAAGCTCTCCTTCCTCGCCGGCGGCGTGGACGAGTACCTGGACCGGGTCCGCGCCCTCCGCGACGCGCCCGCGGGCCAGCCGTCGGCCCCGGCGGCGGCGCGGTCGGCACGGTCGGCCGGAGGGCCGGCTCCGTCAGCCGCGGACGAGCGCACGGCCCGCAAGGAACTGCAGCGGCTGGAGCGTCAGCTGCAGCGGCTGTCCGCCCGCGAGGCGGAACTCGCCGAGCAGCTCGCGGCGAACGCCACCGACCACGAGAAGCTCACCTCCCTCGGCGCCGACCTGAAGGCCGCCCAGACCGAGAAGTCGGACCTCGAAGACCGCTGGCTGACCGTAGCCGCCGAGCTCGAAACCTAAGCGCGAGCCTAATGGCTCGAAACCGAAGCGCGAGCTAAAGGGGAGCGTCGAAGGGCGCGAGCAGGATCCGCATCAGGTCGGCCAGACGCCGGCGTTCCGCGGCATCCAGTCCGGCCAGCAGCGCCCGCTCGCGGCGCAGCAGGCCGGCCAGCGCCGCATCCACGCGCTCCTGGCCCCCGCTGGTGAGGGTGACGAGCACGCCCCGCTTATCCGTCGGATCGGGTTCCCTGCGGACGAGGTCCGCGGCGGCCAGCCGGTCGATCCTGTTGGTCATCGTGCCGGAGGTCACCAGGGTCGCGCGGAGCAGCGCGCCCGGCGTGAGCTGGAATGGCGGTCCCTGCCTGCGCAGCGCGGAGAGCACGTCGAATTCCCACGACTCGAGTTCGTGCTCGGCGAATGCCCCGCGGCGCGCGATGTCCAGGTGCCGGGCGAGCCGGGAGATCCGGCTGAGGACCTGCATCGGCTCGACATCGAGGTCCGGCCGCTGGGCCCGCCACGCGGCGACCAGGTCATCCACCTCATCGCGCAGCAGCGACCCGGGCAGGATCCCGGTGTCAGGGTCAGCTTCGGCCGCGGCGTCGGCCTTGGCGGCAGAGTCCGCTTCGATGCGGTGAACGGCACGCTGGCCCATGACTAGAGGGTATATCTTGACGTCAAGAAGAACGGTCCTGTACCAGCGATCAGGTCGGCTGGTGTCTCTCGCGAGCAGAGAAGGATTGACCAAGATGTGGGACGCGACCCTATATCTGCGGTTTGGAGGCGAGCGCGCCAGGCCGTTTTCCGACCTGCTCACCAGGGTCGGAGCCGAGCTACCTGAATACGTGGCCGACATGGGCTGCGGCCCCGGTAACCTGACCGCTATGCTCGCGGAGCGCTGGCCATCGGCCACGGTGTGTGGCGTGGACAACTCGCCGCAGATGATCGAGGCGGCCCGGCCGCTCGCGCCCGCAGGGGCCCTGCGATCCTCGGGGTCCGGGTCGGCCGTGACCAGCCACGCGCCCGGGCTGTCGTTCATGCTCGACGATATTAGGCACTGGGAGCCGCCGAGGCCCCCCGACGTCATCGTCTCCAACGCGGTGCTGCAGTGGGTGCCCGGCCATCGTGAGCTGCTGGTCCGCTGGACGGACCAGCTCGCCGACGGCGGCTGGCTGGCCTTCGGAGTCCCGGGGAACTTCGACCAGCCGTCACACGCGATCTTGCGCGAGATGGCGGCCTCGGCCCGGTGGTACCCGCTGCTGCGGGACGTGGAGCTGAACCGGCAGTCGGCTGACCCCGCGGACTACGCGGAGCTGCTGGCCGGAACCGGCTGCGAGGTCGACGCCTGGGAGACGACGTACGTGCACATCCTGGCTGGTGACGATCCGGTGCTCGAGTGGTACAAGGGCACTGGCCTGCGTCCCGTCCTGGCCGTGCTCGACGCTGACCAGGTCGCGGACTTCCTGGCCGAGTACGGCGAGAAGCTCCGTGCGGCGTATCCGCCGAGGTCGTTCGGAACGGTCTTTCCCTTCCGCCGGGTGTTCACCGTCGCTCACCGGGCTAGCTTAAGTCCATCTTTCCTATTGATTTAATAGGGAAACTCTGGCAAGATCACGGTCATGCGCCGTGGTGTTGCCCTCCCGTCGACGCCTGTTCGTCAGCGCGTTTTCGTCGGCGCCTTCCCGCCGGCGCGCTGCGTCCAGCGATGTATGGCCTCGCGCTGACGGACCGGCTCGTTTCACCCGCCAGCCCAGTTTCACCTGTTCGTCCACCTAATTTCCGCTGGCCTGCGTAGCCAGTGATGTCGATGTTGAGGGAGAGACGCAAAGATGAGCACGATGATCCAGCCGATGTCATCCGTCAGCGTGCAGCCTGGCCCGCTGCTCGGCGCCCGGCAGCTAGCTGACGTGGTGCGGCAGATGGCGGCGAGTCCGGCGGAATGGCTCAACCGGGTACGGCTGAACCCCGCGGGCCGCTGGTACGAACGTATCCACCTCGATGACAATTACGAGGTGTGGGTCATTAGCTGGCTGCCGGGTCAGGCGACCGGGTTTCACGATCACGGCGGGTCATCCGGCGCGTTCTCCGTCGTCTGGGGAACCTTGACGGAGCGCCGGGTCCTCGGCGGCGAGACCCCGGGACAGGTGCTGGCCAGGCCGGTGGAGGCGGGCGGCTTGCGTTCGTTCGGTCCCCGCTACATCCATGACGTGCACAACGCCGCCGCCTCGGCGGTGGCGGTGAGCGTGCACGCGTACTCACCGCCGCTGCCGGAGATGACGCGCTATGACCTGACGCCGGGCGGCCTGGTGCAGCGGGAGACCGAAGGTGCCGGCGCGTGGTGACGGTCAGGCCGCCGGACGCCCGCACGATCGAGGAGATACTGGCGGACGCGCGGGCCCGGCTCGTACGGCTGACGCCGCAGGAGGCCTTCGGTGAACTGTCCGGCGACGGAGTGCTCGTCGACATCCGGCCGGCCGCGCAGCGAGCGGACGAGGGCGAGGTACCCGGCTCGGCCATCATCGAGCGCAACCACCTCGAATGGCGTCTCGATCCTGCCGATGACGCCCGGCTGCCCTGGGTCACCGGCTACGACCACCGGGTCATCGTGATCTGCCAGGAGGGATACACCTCGAGCCTGGCCGCCGCGGCCCTGCATGACCTGGGNNCGGCGGGTTCCGCGCGTGGACGGCCGCGGGCTTGCCGTCCGCATCCGCCCGCGCGGGCACGGTCACGCTGGCCCCCGGCGCTGCCCCCGCTCTACCGCCTGGCTGAGACCTTGCCGTTCGCGTCCAGGTGGGAGAGGCCGTTCCAGACCAGGTCGATCAGGTTGGCGGCGACCTCTTCCAGCTTGGGCTTGCGGGCGTCGAGCCACCACTGCCCCGCGAACGCCACCATGCCCACAACCATCTGGGCGTACATAGGCGCGAGCTTGGGGTCGTGGCCGCGCGAGGAGAGGAAGTCGGCCAGGATGTACTCGACCTGGCCGGCGATGTCGCTGAGCAGGGTGCCGTAGGTGCCCGTGTGCGAACCAGGGTTGGAGTCCCTGACCAGGATGCGGAAGCCGTCGGCGTTGTCGTCGATGTACCTGAACAGGGCCACCGCCGCGGCCTCGAACTTCTCCCTGGTGTTGCCGCCGTCGACCAGGAGGGTGGTCGCCATCGTCAGCAGGCGTTCCACCTCCCGGTCGACCACCACGGCGTAGAGACCCTCTTTGCCGCCGAAGTGCTCGTACACCACCGGCTTCGAGACGTCCGCCTGGGCGGCGATCTCCTCGATCGAGGTTCCCTCGAACCCGCGCTCGGCGAACAGCCGGCGCCCGATGTCGAGCAGCTGCTCGCGCCGTTCCTTCCCAGTCATTCTCTTGCGGCCAGGTCTTGCGGGCTGGGAAGTCACTGGTTCATCATTGCGGCTCCGCGGCCGCCGTGCCACGTACCTGCCCGGCGCGCCGGATCGTCATCGAGCCAAGTTTCCTCGTCGCCGTGGCCGGACGCTTAGCCGCGAGCCGGTCCTCGTCGGGCCAGCGCACGTCGTAGGCCCAGCCCAGCTTCTCCAGCGCCCAGATGACACGCGCGCTCGAGTCAAGCTGGCCCTTCAGCGCTCCGTGCCGTGCGCAGGTGGGGTCCGCGTGGTGCAGGTTGTGCCAGGA
>PMOU01000020.1 GCA_003161205.1 Actinomycetota bacterium
TGGCCTTCCCACCGGATGATCTGGTGCGGGTCGGTGATCCCGGCGGCTTCTCGGTATCCTGCGGCGATCCCGGCCCGGCGGGCGTAGTCGGCGGCCAGGAGCGTCTGCAATCCAGGGTCAGGCTCGCGGGGCGGCGGCCCGAGGTGGCGCATGACCCACGGCTCGGGTTCGGCGAGCTGCCGTTCCCCTAGAGCCGCGGTCCGTGAGTCCAGCGCTTCTGCGGTGGCTCTGGCGGTCTGCCCAGCGGAGTCGGGTGTGCGTGCGGTCCAGGACACGGGGGCGTCTGGCCGTGGTGCTTCTCCGAGCCGTCCGTGCAGGACCGCGGCCACTGACCGGGCCCCGTCAAGTGGCGACAAGGTGATCTCGCGGACAACTGAGCGGACGTCTTTCCCGGCGAGCACCCGGGCCCGGATGGCTTCAAGAAGGGCGGTGCGCTGGTGCTCCTTGCAATACCGGGCGTATTCGCTGTCGGTCAGGGCGCCGCGCAGTTCTTCGTCAATCGCGGGAGTGAGCGCCTTACGCATCGCGGCGGCCCAGAGGTTGAGCACGTGCCCGGTCCCGGACGCCCATTCCTGGCTGGCCCGGATCTGCTCGGTAGCCGACAGTTCCGCAGAATCCCGTTCCATGACCCGGTGAATGACCGCTTCGGCGGTTGCCTGCTGGTAGGGCTCTTTTCCTTCAGGGGCGGTCTCCCCGGTGACGACGTGCGCGGTATTGGACTGGCGTCCGCGGGACATGGCGACGTAAAAGGCGTGCAGGTCAAGGGTGTCGGTGACCAGGACGTGGGAGGTGTCGACGGTCCGGCCCTGGGCCACGTGGATATTGCCCGCGTAATGCAGTTCGGCGGAATTGGCGAGGTAGGACAGCGGCACCAGGAAGGCCTGTGACCAGCCGCCGCCGGGCAGCCTGCGGGCAACTTCCGCGGCCTGGCCCTGCCAGCCGTCGATGCGGAGCACGTCCCGGTTGGTGAGCCGCTGTCCGGCGGCGTCGATGCTGCTGTTGAGCCGGGCCCGGATCAGGTCCCCGGTGCCGGCCTGGTTCCCGTCCGCTAGCGGTGCACGGGGGTGCACCACGGTTCCCATCGTGACGAGCTGGGCTTGCACGCGCCGTGCAAGCTCGGCGGCTTCCTCGTTCGACCCGGCCAGCAAGATCGCGTCTGTCCCGTGCAGGTGATCGGCCAGCCACGCCCCGGCGGCGCGGTCATAGGCCGCTTCCCGGTGATCCCCGCGGATCCGCCCGCGCCGATCATAGGCCGGGATCACGGCGAAGTCACCGGCTCGGAGCCGGAGCGAGGCAGCTGGCTCCCAGTCGGCGGAGAACCGGAGCACCTCGGACAGCTCGGCGGCGCCGAGCTCGCGGATCAGCGCGGGGAACATGCCGCCTGCCTCGACCGGGCCGAGCTGGAACGGGTCCCCGGTGGGCACGACCAGTGCCCCGGCGCGATCCGCGTAGTCCATGATCAGGGCGTAATCCGCGGTGGAGAACATGCTCGCCTCATCGAGCACCAGCACGTCTCCGGCGGAGATCCGGACGGGGTACCGCAGCAGGTCCGAACCGGGAGTCTTGCCAAGGAACGCGGCGCTGTTATAGACCTCGGCCAGGCCCTCGGCCGCCATCTGCCGGGCCGCGTTCTCCGCGGTGGTGATCCCGATGACCCGGCGCCCGGTCAGCATCGTCCAGGCCCTCGCGTACGCAGCGATCGTGTGCGTCTTGCCCGCGCCTGCGGGCGCGGTCAGGATGGACACCGCGGTGGTGCTGGTGAGCAGCCGGACCGCCGCGTTCTCCTGCTCGGGGGTCAGGTCCGACCCGGCCAGCGCCCGGCGGGCCATGCCCTCGCTGACCCGGGCGGGAACCTGCCGCTTGGCCTGCTGGAGGATTCGTTCCTCGAGGTCGACGTGCCCGGTGGTGGTGTACCGGGCGTCGTTCGGCGGCCGGTAGATGCTCATCCCGTCCTTGCGGGTGCCCAGCGGCGTCACGTCGGTGACCTCCGGCGCGGTGACCAGCAGCACCCCGGTTCCCGATCCCGGCGTCACCGCCAAGGCGGCTACCTCGCGGACCAGCTCGGCTGAGGCACCCGGCGGCAGGGCCCGGCCGACTTCGAACCGCAGCTCCGACAGGCTCCACACCGCGTGGTGCCGCTGCACCTCCGCCACCGCGGCCCGCGCGGCCATCGCCTTGATGTCGTCATCGATCACCGCGGCCGGACGCGACCCGAAACGCGCTACGTCCTGGTGTACCTGGGACAGCATGGTGATCTCGCGTTCTGCGGTCTGTGTCTCCCACGCCGCCAGCCGTTCCGCGTCGTCGGCATCTCCGCCGCTCGTCCCGTGGACTCTGCGGGCCGCGGACTTCGGCCGCCTCGTCGCCGCGGCTGCCTGCTGACCCATCAGCCACAGTGTCCGCTTGGACGGCTCGTGCCCGTACTTGCGGCGGTACGCCTCCGCGAGCTTGGCAACCTCGGTGCCAAGTGTCGCCTTGCGGGAGGAGAACAGGTCCATTACCTGCTGGGACACCCCGCCGAGTTCGCAGCCGTTCCCGTCCTCGCGCGGGACCATGGCGTAGCCGCGGGCGATCATCCGGGCTTCCATCTCCCGGTCCACCTGCGCGGCGATCGACAGCCGCTGGTTGTGCAGGGCCCTGGTGTCCAGCTGCCGGAACTTCTCATCCCCGCCATCGGCGCGCTGGACCAGGTTCGCGACCGCGATGTGGACGTGCAGCTGAGGGTCCCCGTCCCGGCTGATGTGATGGGCGAACGTCGACGCGATCAGGCCCGCCCCGTCCCGCCACTCCCCCGTGGTGGACGAGTGGTGCCCGGTCCGGGTGTAGCACGCTTCGGCTTCGGCGCGCTCGACGGCGAACCGGGCCGCCGCCTCCAGGTCAGCCTCGATCCCGTCCGCCTCCGCATGCAGCCGCCCGGACTCCGCCAGATCACCCCGTGTAAACGCTTCCTGCGCCGCGATCTTGAGCGAGGCATGCAGCACGGACACGCTCTTGGCCGCCGACACCGTCAGGTCGTAATACGGCACCGACACCCGCGCGCCGCCCCGAGCCCTCGCCACCGCCTCGGCCACCTCGACCTCGGAAGCGAACGGGTGCGCCGCCCGGAACACCATCGCGACCTGGTCGTCATCGGCCGCCGCGTTGCCCCGCGGCCGGGTCAGCATCTCCCCGGTCGGGCCGACGTGCAGCATGTACAGCCGCTCCATCACCCCGCCGTCCACCGTCCCCGAGAGCCCCAGGGCGGCGGCCCCCTTACCGGCCCACTGGCCTGGCGGCTCACCCGATGCGGTGTAGTAGCGCATCGCCCCGGCGTTCCCGCCGTGTGCGTCGCCCGACGTCAAGTAGCGCACATCGTGGCCCGCGTGCAGCGTCGTAATCGTCGTCACGAAGGGTCACCATTCCTGCACTTACCGGCGTCATCGTCGGCTGATGCCTGTCTAGGATGAACTCCGCAAAATGGGCGGTCAGCATCCGCGACCTCGGCACCTCGCGCCCAGGGCTTCGCGCCCTCTACGCGCCCAGAATTGGTCCTCTGCTGGTATTGGTGCTGGTCAGCGTCTTCTTGGGCCGCCCCCTCCGGAGCCGTGTGCGCAGGT
>PMOU01000025.1 GCA_003161205.1 Actinomycetota bacterium
CATGCCGAGCAGCCAGCCGCCGATCGAGCTGATCACGATGGTCAGCGCGGGCAGGATCGAGTGCTGCACGGCGGACCCGATGAACTGCCCGTTGAAACCGATGTTGTCGAGCGGGTCGTACCCGCCCGAGGACGGCAGCAGGGACAGCACTTGGGTGAACAGGAACACCAGGAGCAGCGCCAGCCAGAAGTACGGCATCGCGGTGAGGAACGTGGTCGCCGGGATGACCGAGTCCAGCCATTTATTGCGCCGCCATCCGGCGAGCGCGCCGAGCGCCGTGCCGACGATGAAGGCGAGGACGGTCGCCGTCCCGACCAGGACGATCGTCCACGGCAGGGCGGTGGAGATGATCGTCGTCACCGGGACCGGGAAGTCGGTGATCGACACCCCGAGGTTCAGCTGCGCCAGCTGGCCGAGATAGTGCACGTACTGCGAGGCGATATTGGAGCCGCCCACGCCCAGCAGGGCCTGCAGCGCCTTGTACTCCCCCGGCGGAGGGTTCCCGGTCTGTGACATCCGGGCCAGCAGCGCCTCGACCGGGTTTCCCGGGATAAGCCGGGGAAGGAAGAAGTTGAGCGTGAGCGCCCCCCACAAGGCGACCAGGTAAAATCCCAACTTGCGGGCAAAGTAGCGGGTGCGCATGCCTTCGTTCTCCCTTCCCCGGCCGGGTGGCCGGCCGTTAGCCGCCGATGCTTACCCCACCAGCGACAGCCGCGGCGTCACCCACGCGAAGTCCGGCGGGATCGGGACGTCCTCGGCGTAGGGGTTGCTCAGCGTCGGGTAACCGGTGACGAGATTGCCGTTGAACTCCGTGTCACCCTGCTGATCCGACACCGGGATGATGGGCAGCTGCGCGGCGACGACGGACTCGATCTTGTAGAAGTCGGGCTGCTGCTGCGACACATTGGGCGTGGCCGCGATGGCGTTGAACAGCGAGTTCACGGTCGGGTTGCTGAAGCGGCCGTAGTCGCCTGCGGTATCCAGCTTGCCCATCGCCGGGATGCCCTGGCTGTCCAGGAGGTTCTTGTAGTACACGTACGGGCTCGGCGTGAAGCCGTAGTACTCGATGAGCAGCTGGAAATCCCCGTTCGAGCGGTTCGAGGAATACTGGCTCAGCGACTCCGCGTCGACGCTCATGTTGATACCCGCGGTTTTCATCTCCTGCTGGAGGATCTGGAGCACCGAGACATAGTCCGTGTAGCCCGAGGGAACCTGGATCGAGACGTTGAGCTCGGCGCCGTTCTTCGCGAAGTAGCCGTTCGAGCCCATCTTGTAGCCGGCCGCCTCCAGGGTCTTCTCCGCCAGGCTGTCACTGAACGGGTACGGCTTATCCAGGGCCGGGTTGGTGACGTCGCTGTAGAGCGGCTGCACGAGCCCGGTCTGGTTGATCTGGCCGACCAGCCCGTCGTAGACGTCCTGGCCGACGAAGCTCCGGTTGATCGCGTCGCTGATCGCCTCCCGCACGGGCAGGCTGGCCGTCGGCCCGCTCACCATGTTCGGCACGATGTTGATGATCGCGGCCGGAATGTCGATGACATGGTAGTTCGGGTTCTTCGCCTCGTACACCTGCTTGATGTTCGGGATGAAGGCGCCGCCCCAGGCGACGGACCCGCTCTCGATAGCCAGGTCGATGCTCGTGTTGCCGTTGTAGTACAGGTACCGGAGCGTCTTGATCTTGGGCAGGCCCGCCTGATAGTAATGCGGATTGGCCGTCAGGACCATGGACGTCCCGGTGACCGATGACACCACGTAGGCTCCGGTGCCGACCGGCTTGGGGTCCTGGTACGTCGACGGGTCCGACACCGACTTCCAGATGTGCTCGGGCACGATGTAGGTCGTCCCGGCGATGTAGTTGATGTCGGTATACGAGGGCGCGGAGAAATTGATCGCGACCTTGTAGGGTCCCTCCGCGACCGCGCTGGTGATCGGCAGCGCGCTCTCGTTGAGCGCCGCGTTCGACTTGATCAGGTTGAACGTGTAGGCGACATCAGCACTGGTGAACGGCGTCCCGTCGGACCACTTCACGCCCTGACGCAAGTCGAAGGTGAGCGTCTCGCCGCCATTGGACCAGGTGTAGCTGGTCGCGAGCCACGGATGAGTCTGGGATGAGTCGGCCATATCGAAGAACCACAGCGGCTCGTAGATGAGGCCGGTGGCCGGCAGTTGCGTGGTCGGTGAAAACGGATTGAAGTCATCGGTGAACGGCGTGTTGTTGCCGAACGCGATCGTCAGGGTTCCCGAACTGGAACTCCCGGCCGCCGAGTGGCTGCTGCTGCTGCTGGAAGAGCAGGCGCCGGCGAGCAGGACGGTGGCGGCGGCCAGCGCTACCGCGCAGATCCTGCCGCCGTGCGGTCTCCGGATTCGATGGGGCATTGTCAGGGTTCCTCCTACCTGCATTCATGCTGAGGGCAGAAACGTGGCGCCGGTCCCGTGGTCAGGCATCGGGCGCTAGAACCTCCCTCCTGACCGCGCATGCCGCCGCCTAGGTGAGCCTCGAAAGGATCTCGACCTCGAATGGCGGCAGCACGAGCTGCTTGAGCGTCTCGCCTGGCGCCTTATCGCGCCCGTAAGACGCAGTCCCGGTGGGCACCAGGCCAACCTCGACCGGCTGCGCGGAGGTGTTGACGAGCACCGCAACCTCCCCGCCGCCGCCGGTGCGGAGCAGGCCTGTCATCACCCGGGGGTCGCTGGCCGCCAGCGGCCGCTGCACGCCGGCGGCCACGGCCAGGGCGGCGTACAGGCGCCAGGTGCTCTCCGGGTTCACCCTCGGCGTGCGCGCGGCCATGTGCTCCACCGGGTACGTGCACAGCACCACCGATCCGGCCCCGATCGGGCGCCGCAGCAGGGCCGGGCGCCCGTGGCCGTCGACCGCCAGGACGGTGGCGCCGGCGGGCTCGACCGGCAGGAATGACCGTGCGCTTTCGTTCCCGGCCACGTTGAAGCTGACCTGCTCGCCGGCCGCGATGTCGCCGAAGTCGGCGGTGAAGGTAAACGTCACCTCGTCGTCTTCGATCGGATCGACCAGGCCGTACCATAGCTGCCGTCGCACGCCGAAAATCTCGCCGAGCGAGGGTATCCAGGAACCGCGCTGAACGCTGGTGCTGCCCGCGAAATAGGAAAGGTAGACGGTCGCTCCCCGCTCGGCCAGCTCGACCAGCCGATCGGCCGTCGGCGCGGTGAGCAGCTTCGTTGACGGCAGCAGCAGCAGCTTCGCGCCGTCGCCCACGCCGTCACGCTCACGGACCAGGGCCACCGGCAGGTCAGCCTCGCGCGCGGCGATATAGGACTGCAGCATGTTATCGCGCATGTCCGTGCGGGCGGCCTGCGAGCTGAACGGGGCGGTCCGCTCGAAATGCTCGGGGACCACGATCGCCACCTCGCCGGCGACGGGTTCCCATCCGGTTTCGCCCAGTTCGCCGACGAGGCGTGAGAACCGGGCGATCTCGGCGAGCTGGGGCTTCGGCTTGCCCGACCGGTCAGTGAGCCCGAAGTGCATCTCGAAGGGATGGTGCCGGTACGGATCCTGGTTGCGCAGACCGTCGTAGTCGCAGTTGTTCCACGCGAGCCAGCCGGTTGCCCCGGCGATCAGGCTGGTGTGCAGCACCTGCCGGTAGTAGTGCGCGCCGTTCTCGTCGGAGACGAAGTCCGAACTCAGCCCGAACTCCTCAAGGATCACCGGACGGCCGAACGACGAGCTGAGCTCGCACGCGAACGCCGCCGCCATGGACTGGCGCGCCATGTCGTCCGACATCGGGTAGACATGCGGCCCGATGAAGTCGACGAGGGGCGCCAGTGCGCGCAGCGAGTAGCCGTTGTCGTTACCGGACACCTCCAGGCCCCAGCCGCCGTCACCCAGCGAGACGGGCTGCGAGCCCCCTCCCGCCCGGACCGCCTGGACCAGGATCCGCGCCCAGGACGTAATGTCCTCGGTGGTCGCCGCACCGCCGTAGAGCGGCATCTCGTTGGAAATCAGCCAGCCAGCGACCGCTTCATGGCGGGCGAAGCGGCGCGCGATCTGCTCGGCGAACCAGGCCTGCTGCGAGACGAGCCACACATCCCGGTACAAGTCCCGCCCGCCGCGCCAGGGCGGATCCCAGTTATCGCCNNGGCTCCGGGACGAAGTCGGGCCAGTAGCAGAACGAGCGGGTCACGGAACAGCCGTGCTCAGCCAGCACGGCGAGTTCCTCGCGAACCAGATCCGGGTCGTAGCGGGTCCACATCCGCGGGCCTCCGGAACGGGACCAGAAGTTCGCTCCGATCCATGAACCACGAGTAGTCACTAGCATCCCCTTCGTCCTGCAGGTACTCAGCGCGAACTAAAGCAATGAAAAAGAGAGCTATGAACTAAAGCGGTTAACCGGAAGCAGCTAGACCGGTTAACTGAGAAGAACTAGAGCGGTTTAGTAACTGCTATTCAGCTCCCGGCGCGCTCAGATGTCAACCCTTATCACGGTATAGGGAAGGTTTCAGTCATATATCGGGGAGGTTACGACGCTCGAGCTACAGGTCAGCCGGGGTCAGCCGGGGTCAGGCGGGGTCAGGCGGGGTCAGGCGGGGGCGCGGTGCTGCCGCGGGGCGTGAGTACGGGCGATGGCGCCCGGAAGTCACTGACCTGCTCGCCCGCGGCCAGGTTCCGCAGTCGCCGCGCCGCCTCCGCGCCCAACCCCGCGATGTCCCGGTGCATGGCGGTCAGCGGCGGGTGCACCAGCTCGCACAGCACGGAGTCGTCCCAGGCCAGGATGGACAGGTCGGCGGGCACGTCCACGCCCATCTGCTGGGCCTGGCCGAGCCCGGCCACGGCCATCAGGTCGTTGTCATAGACGATCGCGGTGGGCGGCCGGGCCGACTGGAACAGCTCGCGGGTCGCCTCGGCGCCGTGCTC
>PMOU01000016.1 GCA_003161205.1 Actinomycetota bacterium
GGTCGAAGCTGTGCTCGCCGCCGCTGACCGATTCGAGCACTGGCGGCACATGCTCCAGAACATCGCGGAGGCGGGCCTAACGCCCGAGGGCCGCCGCGGCCTGTTCGGCGAGGTCACGGTCCTCCGCGACCATCTGCTTCCTGCGATGCCGAGCGCAGATGCGGTACGTGCGTGGACCGGCCCGGCCGCCGCGAACCAGGACTTCCAGCTNNCCCGCGCCGCCCTGACCGACGCCGGCGCGCGGGCCGCCTTGGACGATCTCCTCGTGAGGGCCGGATACCTCGGGCACCAGCGCAGCCTGTACGACGAGCCGCGCTACACCGTCCGCAGACAGCAGTTCTGGCACGTGAACGGAGACTTTCCCCGGGTCACCGAAGCCGACCTGCGGCCCGGCGTCGGCGACTGCCAGTACCGCATCGCCACGGCCGGGCTGGATGCGTACCTGATCACCGCCGATGATGTCGCCATGGCCGTCAAAAGGGGATCCCCGGATGAGTGACCTCCCCCTGGCGGACTACGCACGGGATCTTGTAGCGGACGTCCTCGCGACCGCCGAGGCCGAAAGCACAACAGCCCCGGAGACCTTCACCCGGCGCACACTCGATGATCTTGAGCAGGCTGGGGTCACCGAGAACACCTTCACGGCGTACTACCGGGCGCACGGTGTGGAGATCAGCGGCTATGGCAGCAATGACTCCCTAGGCACGCTCGACCTGTTCGTCACCTTGTTCCGGCAGTTCCCGCTGGAGGACAGGATGCCCAGGTCAGAGGCCGAGACGCTGCTCCGGCGCCTGTCCGTCTTCGTCCGCCGGTGCCGGGAGGGCCTCCGTCAGTACATCGACGAAGCCTCCGACGTCTACGACATGTGCCTGGCTGTGGAAAAACGGCTCCCGGAGGCACCGCGACTCAGGCTCTTCCTGCTCACCAACAGCATCACGACGATCACCGCGTTCCCCGACTCCGCCCTCGACGACCTGTCCGTCAGCTACGAGGTATGGGACCTCACCCGCCTGCACCGGATGGCGACCTCCGGCACGCTCAGCGAGCCGATCGTCGCCGAATTCGAGGACCCGCTGCCCTGCCTGGCCACCCCTGGGACCGACCGGGACTTCTCGGTGTTCCTGGCCATCATGCCGGGCGAGACGCTCTCCGCCCTGTACGGCCAGTACGGCACCCGGCTGCTGGAGCTGAACGTCCGGTCTTTCCTACAGGCCAAGGGCGCTGTTAACCGCGGCATCCGCGACACCCTTCTCACCGACCCGGAACGGTTCCTCGCCTACAACAACGGCATCACGGCGACTGCGTCGAAAGTCGAGTTCTCCCCTCTCGCCGGAGGAGGCAACGCCATCCGCCGGGTCCACGACTTCCAGATCGTCAATGGCGGGCAGACCACCGCATCGATTCACTACGCGCACGTGCGCGACAAGGCCGTCATCTCCGGTGTATTCGTGCAGATGAAACTCACCGTCGTCTCCCCGGAGCAGCTCCAAGAGATCGTCCCTGAGATCTCCAGGTATTCGAACACTCAGAACAAGGTCACCCTCGTCGACTTCAGCTCCAACCACCCCTACCATGTGGAACTGGAAAAGATCACCCGGTCCCTGTGGGCACCCGCCGCCGACGGTAGCGGTCAGGAAACCCGCTGGTTCTACGAACGTGCCCGTGGCCAGTACGCCGACGCGCTCGCCCGGGAACGGACCCCGGCGCGGCAGCGCGCGTTCAAGACCCTTCACCCGCTGCGGCAGAAGTTCACCAAGGCCGACGCTGCGAAGTTCGAGCACTCCTGGGGTCAACTCCCGCACATTGTCAGCCGCGGCGCGGAGAAGAACTTCCGCGAATTTATGATCAAGCTTGGGGAGAAGGCACCCGCTATCGGCACCAGGTACTGCCAGGACCTAATAGCCAAGACCATCCTCTTCCGCGCCACCGAGAAAATCGTCTCGGCCCATCAGTTCGGCGGATACCGGGCAAACATTGTCACCTACACCATCGCTAAGCTGGCGCACGTGACCGGGCAGCGCATCGACCTAGACACCATCTGGCGGGAGCAGCGAGTCGGCGCTGCCCTGGTATCTGCCATTGACGACCTGTGCGTGCCGGTGCACGAGGTCATTACGCGGCCGGTCCGCGTCGCCAACGTGACCGAGTGGGCCAAGCGCCCCGAATGTTGGAGCCGAGTACTCGACATCGACTGGAGGCTCCCCGATCAGCTTCGCGACGAGCTCATCGATACATCGGCGGTGGCAGCGCGCGGCCGCCATGCGGCCGAGCCCTCCGAGACCGAACTTGCAGACGTCGCCGTCGTAGCAGCCATCCCGGCCACAGACTGGTTCGCTGTCGCCCGATGGGCGAAGGAGACGCAGAATCTCCAGCCGTGGCAGCGGCAGATCGCCTTCGCCATCGGACAATACCTCGCAAAGGAATGGCCGGTCAGTGTCAAGCAGGCCATGCAGGGCCGACGTCTCATGGAAGAGGCGCAACGCATGGGCTTCCAGAACTCCCGCCAAGGCTGACGGCTGAGCATGCGTCGGTCTTCGTAGCCGAGTCGCGCAGATGCCAGCTGCTCAAGGTAGTCGACGGCATTGCGTCAGAACCGCAGCGTCCATGCTGTCTGGCGCGTGGCTCCGGCAATCCTGCAACGCCTCAAACCGTCGGATGCTGCTGTCGTTACAGGTACTGGCCCGGGGTGTGGTCGGGGGCGGTGGCTGGGGGCTCGGGCAGGTCTTCGGCGCGCAGGATCCTGATCTCGGTGGGATCGGCGCCGGGCGTGGTGATCCGCAGTGCATGGG
>PMOU01000186.1 GCA_003161205.1 Actinomycetota bacterium
TGCTGCAGTTCCTTCAGCTCGGCCGGGGTGGCCGCGCCCACGGTGATCACCGCTACCTTGCCGGACAGCGCGCCGATCCGCTCGTTCAGCACGTCCTCGTCGATCCCGAACGTGGCCCGTTCCCGCTCGGACCGCATCTGGGCCAGCCGGAACTCCACCGCTTCCTTGCCGCCGGCCCCGCCGATGATCGTGGTGTTGTCGGCGGTGACCCGGACCTGCGAGGCCCGGCCGAGCTGCGCCACGGTCATCGTCTCCAGGTTGAACCCGGAGTGCTTGCTGTAGACGGCGCCGCCGGTCAGCGCGGCGATGTCCTCCAGCTTGTGCAGCCGCCGGTCGCCGAACCCGGGCGCCCGCACCGCCACGCACTGGAAGATCCCGTTCACGTGGTTATGCACGAGCATGGAAAGCGCGGTGCCCTCGACGTTCTCCGCGATGATGATCAGCGGGCGCGGCGCGCGCATGATCTTGTCGAGCAGCGGCATCAGGTCCTGGACCTTGGTGATCTTCTCGCTGCACAGCAGGATGTACGGGTCGTCCACGATGGATTCGAGCGCGGCCGGGTTGGTCACCATGTACGGGGAGAGGTAGCCGTTGTCGAACTCGAAGCCCTCGACGAAGTCGACCCTCATCCCTGGCATCGGCGAATCCTGCACGGTCACGATGCCGCCGTCGCCCACGGTGAACAGCGCGTTCGCGATCACGGCCCCCACCGTGTCGTCGTCGTTGGCGGAGATCGCCGCGACCCGGGCGTAGTCCTCCTCGGTCTTGACCGGGTGCGCCACGCCGCGCAGGTACTCGACCAGGCGCCCGACGGCCAGGTCGACGCCGCGCTTGACCAGCACCGGGTTCCCGCCCTTGCCGATGGCCTCCATGCCTTCCTTGATGATCGCCTGGGCGATCACCGTGGCGGTGGTAGTGCCGTCGCCGACGATGTCGTTGGTCTTGATCGCGGCTTCCTTGACCAGCTGCGCGCCCATGTTCTCGAACTGGTTCTTCAGGTGGATCTCGCGCGCGATCGTGACGCCGTCGTTGGTGACCACGGGCGAGCCGGTGATCTTCTCCAGGATGACGTTGCGTCCCTTCGGGCCGAGCGTCGATTTCACCGCTTCGGCCAGCTGGTCAACGCCCGCCAGCAGGAGCGCGCGAGCGTCAGCGCCGTAGCGCAGTTCCTTAGCCATCGTTGCTCCTCAGGGTACGAATCAAGGTGCGATTCAAAGTGCGCATCAGGGTGTGAATCAAGGTGCGCATCAGGGGACCAGGATCGCGCGGCCGCGAACGCGGCCGGCGTCGAGGTCGGCCAGCGCGTCGGGCGCGGCGTCCAGCGGGTAGGCCTTGGTGTGCAGCGTGACCTTGCCGGCCTGGGCCAGGGCCATCAGCTCGGCCAGCTCGTTGTAGGTGCCGACGATGTTGCCGATGATGTTGCGCTCGGTGGAGATGATGTCCAGGGTCGGGATTTCCAGCTGGCCGCCGTAGCCGATGACGAAGTACGAGCCGCCGGGCGCGGTCATGTTCCAGCCGTCCATCTCGGCGCCCTGCTCGGCGACGAAGTCGAGCACCACGTGGGCGCCGGTCCCGCCGGTCAGGTCTTTCACCGCGTCGACCTGGTGGCCGTCGCCCACCACGGTGTGCTGGGCTCCCAGCTCCGAAGCCAGCTTCAGCGCGTCCGGGTTACGGTCCACCACGACGATGTTGGTGGCGGTGAGCGTGGCCAGGCACTGGATGCCGATGTGGCCCAGGCCGCCCGCGCCGATCACCACGCAGGTGGTGCCCGGGTAGAGCAGCGGGAGGGCCTTGCGTACCGCGTGGTAGGCGGTGATGCCCGCGTCGGCGAGCGCGGCCACGTCCTGCGGCCGGGTCTCGGGGTTGAGCTTGATGCAGGCCCGCGCCGAGGTGAGCAGGTACTCGGCCATCCCGCCGTCGGTGGACAGGCCGGGGAAGGTGCTGTTGATGCAGTGCATGTCGTCGCCGGCCCGGCAGGCGTGGCACAGCCCGCACGTCGGCGTGGGGTGCAGGATAACGGTGTCGCCGACGGCCACGTTGGTGACCGCCGAGCCGATCTCGTGCACCCAGCCCGCGTTCTCGTGGCCGAGGATGTAGGGCAGCGGCGTGCCCATGGCCGCGTCCCACTGGCCGTCGATGATGTGCAGGTCGGTGCGGCAGACGCCAGCGCCGCCGATCTTCACGATGACGTCGAGCGGTCCGTTGATCTTAGGCTCAGGTACGTCGTCGATCACCGGCTGAGTATGGAATTTGTGCAACCGGACGGCTTTCATGGGTCCTCCTCGACCTGCTTTCCGTTCAAGAATTCGCGGACAGACCGGAGTCCTCGATCAGGACGGTCTCTCCTTGTCCTTGGGTGCTGTTGTACCGGTGCTGCAGCATGCCGCGGCAGATGCCGCCGTTCGCCTCGATGCTCACCCGGGTGACCTTCGCCTTCCGCAGGTGCAGCGGCAGCGCGTCCGGACGGACAGTAGCTCCGGTCACCGGATCGATGACCAGAGCGGCGTCCTCGCCGGCGGGCAGGCCCAGGTCCGCCCGCCGCTGGCGCAGCCGCTCCAGAGCGCGAGAAGGCGGCAGCTCGCCGAGTGTCATCGCGAGCAGTGCCGCCGGTTCCGTGCCCGCCGCGAGCAGCGGCCTGCACACCTGATCAGTGCCTGCCATCACCGCCTTGCGCAGGAAGTTGGCGCGCAGCTCGTGCAGCTCACTGACCGCCTCGCCGTCGAAGGACCGGACGAACCCGGCCTGCGCCGCCACCCCGTCGTTGATCGCGTCGGAGGCGAAGTGATCCTCCAGGATCACCTCGGTGCGACGCACCCCCGGCAGCGCCGACACCGCGTCGTGGGCATCGGCCACCATCAGGTAGGCGAAGTTGGGCGCGCAGAAGTACGTGGGCAGCCGCAGCCGGATCTCCGCGTCTCCGTCACCAGAGACGGTGCACGAAGCGACGAAACCGAGCGAGGTGATCGGCTCATCGAGCTCGGGATCGCGCACCGTCTCCAGCGCCTGGAGCAGGTCCTCCCGCGGTGCCCCGGGGGCCACCGAGGTGACCTCCGGGGCAATGCCGCGGGCCGATCCGACTGTTACCGGAGCGCTCATGCCCCCGCGACCGGCTGCGAGCGTTCCTCGACCAGCTTCGCGTCGTCCTGTTCGGCTGCGGAGTTGTCGTCCTTCAGCTGGTACTCCGCGGGCACGTCGATGCCGTAGAGCTTGGCCGCGTTCAGGCCGAGGATCTTCTTCTTGCCCGCGACGCCGAGCTTGGGATAGTCGGCGAACTCCGGCTGGTCCGGCATCGTCCAGTCCACGAAGCCCTCGATCTGCCACTTCGGCTCCCAGATGCCGTAGTCGCTGCCGAAGGTCATCTTGTCCTCGCCGACCCAGAACAGCAGCTCGCCGATGACCTTGGCGAAGAACTGCGGCCGCGCGTACATCAGGCCGCCGATCACCACGGACAGGCCGGCGTAGACGTTCGGCTCCTGGGTGGCCATGAAGCAGAAGTCCTC
>PMOU01000634.1:0-1936 GCA_003161205.1 Actinomycetota bacterium
CGGGGTGATCAGGCCTGCCTCGCCGATCGCGCGCAGGAAGCCCTGGGTGGCGCCGATCATCTCGGCGGCCCGGCCCATCGTGTAGGCGGGGTAGTCGTCGTCGTCGAGTCTCTCGTAGGAGCCGCCTGCTGTCATCGCGCCTCTCTGTAACGCGCTGAGGGGCCCTGGCGGTAATGCCGCCAGGGCCCCGAAGGAACTTGCTACACCATCGGCCGACCCTCGCACTGCGCCGACCTTCTGTATCCGCTTACCCGGCCGAATACTGCCGGGGGCGCGGGGATCGCGGTTGCTTAACCGGAGACCACCTCACTATCGATGTCCTGCGGTACCCAGGCTCAAGAGTTCCGCCCGGGCGATCCTGACGGTGCCTGGCTCCTCCGTTCTTCCCTCTCAGATCACTACTGCCTAACTTCCCGGTACGCGCGCCCGCAGCCGACGCCTTCACCGGGATGCTACTTACTGCTGCCGCCCGGCAGTTCATCCCTGCCAGGCCGTACTGTCTCTCTGGGCTACGCGAGAAACCATACCATGCCGCCACCGAATGTCTACGCCATCTACCATAGATTTTTTGATGTCCGAGGCGGAGGTAACCTGCTGCGAATCCCGTGGGAGGCATCCTCCGCGATGAAGGCCCAGCCCTGGGTGGGCCGGCGGCGGGCGCGTCGCCGGCAGCTTCCCGGAATCCCGGCTGGCACGGGCCGTCGGCACTCGGCGGCCCGTGCCAGCAGCGCGCTCGCGGGAGCCCGGCAGCGCGCCCGGGGAAGTTACGCGCTGACGGCCTGCTTCTGGTCGCTGCTGATGACCTGGATGCTGCGCGGCTTGGCGGCCGCGGCGCTAACCCTGGCCGGATCACTCGTGCCGACGACGGTGGCCGGGCATGGCTTCTGGACGATCAGCGACCCCGTCTCGCGCCAGCAGCAGCGGGCGCACTTCGATAAGAACCTCGCGATTTTCGGTGGTCTGCTGGCTGCGGCAGCAATTCGTCCTGCACGACGCCGAGGTCGCCTCTAGCCGCGGCCGTCGCCGCGGCAGGCGCTGCGTCTGTGCGTACAGCTCATCGCGGCTGAAGGTCATAGGTTATGGCCGGTGCGTCAGGAGTCCGAAGCAGGCCGAATGCGCCCTCGCCGGATGCATCCAAGGCGGTAGGCCCGGCCGTAGCAGGGGGAACGAACCGGGCCCAGCCCGGGCAGCCCTGCTAAACGGAATGGAGCCTTCAGATGCGAATGCCCGAGCTAGCCGCTACGGCCCTGGCGGCCGGTGTCATCACCCTGGCCGCAGGAGAGGGCCTGACAGTGCCTGCCGCTGCTGCGTCCACCGGTACCGCTACGGTCACGGTCGTTCATGGCATACCGAACACGCCGGTAGACGTCTACGCCAACGGCAAGGAGATCCTGCCGGACTTCACGTTCAAGACCGTTACCAAGCCCCTGGTCCTGCCCGCCGGAAGCTACACGATCGACGTTCGCAAGGCGAGAGCGGCGGCGACCAGCACGCCCATCCTGACCGCCACCGAGCAGGTGCCGACGGGCGCGAACGTTACCATCGTCGCCGACCTGACCGCGGCGGGAAAGCCCGCGCTGACACCGTTCGTCAACGACACCAGCGCGGTCGGCTCGGGTGACGGGCGGCTGGTCGTCCGGCATACCGCGGCGGCCCCGGCGGTTGACGTCTACGCCGCGAGCACGAAGGTGATCAGCGGGCTGACCAACGGGCAGCAGCAGGCGCTCACCGTGCCAGCCGGGACGGTACCGGCCAAGGTAACGCTGGCCGGCCAGAGCGCAGCGGTGCTAGGCCCGGTGAACGTCCCAGTGACCGCAGGCATGGCCACGGTTGTGTACGCCATCGGCTCTGCTTCCGGGCATACTCTGACCGCCGTCACCCAGCAGTACCCGCTGGGCGGGATGCCCTCAGGCGTCCAGGCGGGCAGCGGCGGCCT
>PMOU01000634.1:1979-10060 GCA_003161205.1 Actinomycetota bacterium
CGGGGTGCTGCTGGCCAGCGGGGCCGCAGCCGGATACGCCGTGACCAGGCCGCCGAATCATGATTTCGGTACTGTCCCGGCCGGTTCCGCCCGGGGCGGCGGCCCTACCTCGGCGATAGCCTCAGCGGGACCGGGAGACCCGGTCGACGCGTCCGGAACCGGCGGGCCCGCCGCCGGGCCGGGCAGGCCAGCCGGGGCCGCCAGCCCATCTGCCCTGCCCCAGATGACCGCCGTAGCTGTCCCGGTCCGGCTCCAGATTCCCGCGCTCGGGGTCAGCGCCGCTATCGTCTCAGTCGGCGTGGCCGCAGACGGAGGGCTCGGCATCCCGGCTGATCCTTCGGTCGTCGGCTGGTGGGCCGGCGGAGGCTCGCCTGGACAGCCGTCGGGCGCGACCGTCCTGACCGGCCACATCGACAGCGCGGTCAGCGGGCCCGGCGCCCTGTTCCGGCTGCAAGACGTCCGGCCCGGCGCAACGGTCATCGTCACCGCCGACGGCCATACCTACCGCTACGTCGTACAGGCAACACGCGCCTACCTCAAGACCCAGCTCCCTGCTGCGGCCATCTTCAATCAGCAGGTTACGCCCCGTCTGATTATCGTCTCCTGCGGCGGCCCGTTCGACGCCAACACCGGTCACTACCTCGACAACATCGTCGCCTACGCCCTCCCGGCCCGGCCGGATTCCAGCCCGTAGCAGCGGCGCCGCGGCCCGCGAGGGAGGAAATTCGTCACGGAATACAGGGACGGGCCGGTCAGATGCGAGGGCCATGAGCGACACGCGGGGGTTCGCGCAGATGTTCCCGGAGCCCGGGCTCACTCATGAGGACGCGGTGCTGTTCGGCATGCTGATCTACCTGACCGTGCTGCGCGGCAGAAGGCCGAGCCGCAAGCGGATGGAGCCCGGGCCCGCCTCTTCCGCCGGCCCGAACCCGCCCACCGTCCTGGCGCAGGCCCTTCCGGCTGCTCCCGGACGACGTGCCAGGGGCATAACTACCCTGCTCCGCTCCGAGCGCGGCCAGCCATCCGCTTGGCCGGGTCCCGCGCTGTTCCAGGCACCCTCGGCGGTCATAGATCCGCCAGGTGCCTTCCAATCCGATCCGTCCGGCGTGACCAGCTCTCAGCGCTTTCATCTCGCTGCATATCGCGCGCATTTCCGATTTGCGAAGCGAGCCCGCGGCAACCGGCGGCGACGTTTCCGTTTCCATAGAAGGAAACATCTTCAATGTCTAGGTTCAGGACATCGAGGACAGGGTGTCTCAAGACATACAGGACAAGTTAGCGGCGCGCCTCCCCCGGTTGACGGGCCGGCCGACTGGACGGTGCCGGGATGTCAAAGGCCAGGCTCGTCATCACTGCCGTCACTGTCGAGAAGCGCCCGGTCAGCGAGGTCGCGCGGGCTTACGGGGTCGCCCGGTCCCGGGTCTACGCGCTGCTGGCCCGCTACCAGGCCGAGGGCGAGGCGGCGTTCAAGCCGGGGTCCCGGCGACCGAAGACCTCCCCGACCGCGATCAGCGACGACGCGGCCGACCTGATCATCCGGCTGCGCAAGGACGTTGCCGGACAGGGCCTGGACGCCGGCCCGCAGACCATCGCCTCGCACCTGCAGCACCACCACCAGGTGAAGGTGTCCGCCGCGACCGTCAGCAGGTACCTGGCCCGCTCAACCCCGACCGCGACTACCAGCCCACCGGCCGCCCATCAGGCTGGCCAAAGAAAACACCGCGACCCCCACGCGGGTTCGCGGTGTCCTCTATGTCTTGCGACATCACACGTGTGGCAGGTGTTGGGTTCGAACCAACGAAGGCTTAGCCGACGGTTTTACAGCACGCTCCTGCCGCCGGAGCCACATCCCGCTGACCAGTGCATACGCCATTCGAGGCGCGTTTGCGGGCTGCCGCCGTCCGCTATGCGTCCGTGCGTGCCGGGTTTCGGGGTCCGTTGGGTCCACGGACGGGCACGGACCAGCCCACGGACGGGGGCGGAAAAGGCCACGGACGGGGCCGGTGGGAGCGGTTACGCCGACCGCCGCACCTTGTTTCTCGCCTTGACCTGCCAAGTCAAGAGGTACGCACCGCTGTCGTGACCTCGCCAGCCAAGGCTGGCGCTCTTATACTGGTCGCATGAGCGCGATGCGTGAAGAACTGCATCACCTGGTGGACGAGCTTCCCGAAGAGGAGGTTCGGCCCGTTCTTGAGCTGATCCGGGGCCGGTCTGATGCCTCTCACGGCGCACGGGATCTGCCGTTCTTCGCATCCTTCGAGTCTGATCCGGATCTAGCGGAGAGATCAGAGGAAATCCTGCGGGCCGAACTCGGCCGCTGACATGCTGCTGTGCGATACCGGTGTCCTGCTGGCCGCAGGCAACGCGAAGGACAATCACCACGCTGCGTGCCTCTCAATGATGCGCCATGCTGAGGGGCCGCTCCTCGTTCCGTCACCTGTCCTGGGCGAAATTGGATACCTACTCCAGTCACGAGTCGGGCCGCACGCCGAGGTCACCTTTCTCAAGTCATTCGGCGGCAACGGCTTCCACGTTGCCGAGGTCGAGGAAGGCGACATCTCGCGCATCGCGGAACTAGTTGAGCAGTATGTGAGCCTTCCCCTGGGCATCGTCGACGCAGCCGTGATCACGATCGCCGAGCGTCTGAATCTCTCGGAGGTAGCGACAGTGGACCGCAAGCACTTCAGCGTCGTCCGCCCGAGACATGTCTCCGCGTTCAGGCTCCTCCCCGAAGCACTCTGAGAGCACTACGCACTCTGCCCCGGAACCGTCCGATCATTGCTGCGACGGATTGCTTATCGGGACGGCCAGGGACTCGGAGTGATCGCCGAATGTCCCGCCCTCCCCTTACCATGGCGTTATGCCTGGGTTTCCATCTCCATGAGCACGCCGAACGCGGACGCCTGGGAGCTGGCAGCCTTCCCTGGCCGCCTCGACGTCGCCGCGTACCTGACCGCGGATCAGCTGGCAGCACAGTACCGCGTGCTCGTCGACGTGCTGCTGGACGCGCAGGAGCACTGACTGACCGGAGTCGGCCGGGATGAACTTCTCGCCGCCGTCCGTGACCGCATCGCTGACGCCACCGACGCGGTGACCGCGGAACGCCTGACTCGCCCAGAAGCCTTTGATCTGGACGCGCGTATGCACGCACTCCAGGACTGGAAAGTCGTCATCCGCTGACAGGACAAGGCGAAGACCGAAGCCGACTTCATTCGGACCCGGGACCGCTACCAGTTGACCAGCGAGGCCGCAGACCTGCACCGCTGGCTGCGCCGGAAGATCGACGAGGACGCGGTGTCGACGAGCGCGGCGGCGTTCGCGCCGGCCATCGTCGCCCAATCCTGGGCCCAGGTGCGCACCACGTTGCAGGACATGGCCTAAGCAGCGTCGATCTGACAGTCCCGCATGGCGTCGGCGCTGGCCGGAGCCCCCGACACGGACAAGATGAGCCGACTGCGTGAGACCCTCGTTGCCTATGTCACTGTCTGGGGCGCTGGCGTCGATACCTACAGCCCGCGCATCAGGGAAGCCCTCAGCCGACTGAGGCAGATCGTCACTGACGAAGACTGGCGGGCCATAGCCCTCTCCGGAGTCGACGCGACTGCGCCGAGGAAACCGTCCAAGCGATCGCGCAGGGCAATCGGGACGCGGCGGCCACCATGTCCGTCTGGTTCGGCGAGCGGACCGGCCAGGCGCTGCGGCTGCGGCGGCAGGTACGGGACGCCGTCACTCCCCTGCTGCGCGGGTCACGGGCGCTGCTCGCCACCGGCGGCCGCGTCACGCGCCGGGCGGAACTGCTGCGCCTGGCCGCGGCAGTCGAGTCGGCAGGCAGCGACGCGGAGGGGTGGAAGACGTGGTGCGCGGCCACCGGTCTATGGTCAGCCCGGCATGTATCCGGCGCCTCAGACGAGGAGCCCGAGACGCCTGCCCGGACCTCCTTCTGGACGGCTCCGGCGACGCCCGTAGACGTGTAACTCCGCAAACGCGGCGCCCAGTCGGTAAAGGGAAGGCCTGCGCAAGTTCCGAACCGCCGCGATGCTCGCCGTGCCGCCCGCGAGGCCGCCCAGCAGCAGCGGGAACGGGCCGAAACCGCCGAGCGGGCTCTAGCGGCGCGTTCCGGTGAGTACCTCGCCGACTGGGCCCCTGTCGTTAGCGACGAGGAGGCGGCCATCGTCTGGGACCTGCTGACGGTCGTGCTCCGCGCTGCGCCCGGCGAAGACGGGACCCGGACGGCTCTCACCGAGGATGACCGGTGGCTGGCAATCGCGTACCCGTCCCCGCCGGACCGCCCATCCGCCGTCTTGAGCCTGCCGGAGGGGCACCTCGCCTGCGAGAACTGGCGCATCGAGGTGACCCGGGCATGACAGCCGAGGCGACCGGCCTCACCACCCGCGCGGAGGCCCAGGACACGTTCGTCGCCCTGCTGACGACGCCGTTCGTCTCCGCCCGCGTCGCACCCGCGCGCTTCGCCGCGGTCCTCCAGCACCGCGCTCAGCTGACCGAGTGGACGGGCAGGCTCGCATACCGGCTGGTGATAGCCGGAAGCATTGCGCGCCTGCACCGGGACCCCGCAGGACCGCAGCGAACCGCCGCTCCCGCGACGGGGACGCCGCCGTCCCGCCGGACGCTCACGCTCGTGGCCCTGACCGCCGCTGCATGCGAAGACGCGGATATGACGACGACAGTTCAAGCCCTGTCCGACGAGGTATGAGCGATCTCCGCCGGCCCCGGCGCCCGCGTCATGCCCTACAACCCAGATCGCCGGACCGAGCGTCAGGCGTTCCTCCGCGGGGTCAACCAGCTGGCCGGGCTGGGCATCCTGCTCCGCCGCACCACAGACGAGACACTGCTTCGCCAGTGGGAAGAGGACGGGACGGGAGTCGGCGCCGGATTCGAAGTCGACCGCGACGCCCTGCTCCAATACACCGATCCGCACACGGTGGCGCTGGCGCTGGCGCAACCTTAAGTCGGCGAAGACGACGAGGACGACAGCGACGGCCCGCAGGGCACCCCAGGCAGGCGAACTGCCACCCGCAGTCAGCGGATGCTCCGCACGCTGGTCGAGGGCACCGCGCTGCTCTACGCCGATCTCCACCCGGAGGACGCCGAGTACGCCGGGGCCAGCGCTCGTGGCTCGCCGGGCATGCCTGCGACATGACCGGAGGCACCGTCGAAATCCGCGAGGAGGGCATGCTGCTGCGCCTGCCGCCGGACCGCCCGGCGAGCGCCGCGGCAACCGCACCGTTTCCGGCGGCGACAGCCACCCCGTGGTTCGCGCTGAAAATGCTGGAGGCCGTCGTCACCGGCCGCTCCCCCGACGACGACGGGCGGATCCTGCTCACGCCAGACGAAGTCGAGACAGCCGCCGAGCGAGTCTACACCGCCCACTTCGGCGCCCTGACGAACGACCTTAAGAAGTCCCCGCTCGCAATGCTCACGGCCGTCGAGCCAGTGCTGACCGAGGCCGGCCTGGTCCGGGTGAGCGACGCGGGCTGGACCGTGCTGCCCATCGCGGGACGCTACCGCGATCCGAAAGCCGTCTGGGAACCCACGCTGGAGGACATGACGCATGATGACGCTTGAAGAGCTCACGTCGTGGCGCGTCGCAGCCATTGAGGGGAAGCTGCCCGAGCCCGTACGCTCCGGCCGCTGGCAGCCGCTCCGCGCCGGCGTGGTGAATCTGTGGGAATACGACACCGCCGAGGTCTGGTACGCCGACGGCCGGATGCAGTTGCAGGGAGCGAACGAGTCCGGCAAGTCAACGCTCATGACGCTGACCACCCTGCTTCTCCTCGCGGGCGAGGTCACCAGCCACAACATCGACACGCTGGGTCAGAACGACAAGCGCTTCCGTTACTACGTCGAGCCCACCAGCCATCCCCTGGACCGGCGGGACACCAGCGCCCAGAAGAGCCGCGGCTGGGCCTGGCTTGAATTCGGCCGGGGTGCCCAGGCTGGCAGGGAAGCAGACTTCTTCACCGTGCTGCTCTTCGCTGAGGCCCGCCGGGCCGACACGAACATGCGCTCCGCCCCGAAGAAGCCGTCGCCCTGCGCCTCGCCGACTGCCACCTGCCCGGCTCCGGGTGGGGCGTGCTCCGGCTGGCCGCGGCCACACCCAGGACCGTCGCCGCCTGGACTAGCGACGGCACCAGCTATGAACAGCGCGGGCTCAAGCACCGGCCGGACGGATCGATCCGGATGGTCGCGGCCCCTCCGGTGCTCGTCGACATGCTCCGCGCGCACCACGCCGCCTACGGCACTGCACCCGACGGCCGGCTGTTCCGGGGAGCCCGCGGCGGCCCGCTCAGCGGATCGGTCTACGGCCGTGCGTGGCAGTCCGCCCGCATCCTCGCCCTCGGGCCTGAGCTAACCGCCGGCGGCCTCGCCCGGCGCCCCTACGACCTGCGCCACGCCGCCCTGTCACTGTGGCTGAACGCCGGAGGAGACCCCGCCCAGGCCGGGAACAGCGTCGCGGTCCTGCTCACCGTCTACAGCCACTGCATCCACGGCCGCGACGACCTCCTCAACCAGCAGATCAGCCGCATCCTCGGGCCGCCCCCAACACCTGGTCCGTGCCCGTCCGTGGAAAGCCCCGCCTCTCCCCAAGCCTCACCGCAGCCCCGGAATGCAGGGCACGATGAGACAGGCACTGCCTGCATGACCTGAGCGCACATTTTGGTCGCATTGGCCGACTCGGGCAGGGCAGACACCACCATGCCCACAAGGTGGCGCTACGCCAGCCCACGAGATCCTGTCAGGTTAATACTGCGTCTATCCCCGTACTTTGTTAGGTGACTATCCTGGTATCTCGCGATTTTGTTAGGTCGCTATGTCGTTCTACCCCATGTTTTGTCAGGTCTCCTGTAGGGTGGGGGCATGCGAGATGATCAGCGCCGCCAGCGCCTCACGGATGCGAACCCGTGGTGGCGGGCTGTCGCCGGCGGACAGGACCCGACCGCATGGACCGGACCTCACCCCGTCCTGAAGGGGCGGGCCGCGCACGACCTGGGATTCCGGGCCGATGTCCTGCGTGACGTCCAGTCCGGGCCGGTGACCGACCAACTCGCGGTCCTGACCGGCCCCCGGCGCATCGGCAAGTCGGTAGCACTGCTCGACACCGCGGCAGCGCTGTGCGCGCGGCGGGACGTCGATGCCCGCCAGGTGATCTACCTGCCGTGCGACGGCATGGCCGCTCAGGATGTGCACCGGTGCCTGGTCCTGGGCCGCGAACTGACCCGCTCGGTCGACCGGGACCAGCCGCATCCCCGGGTCTGGCTGCTGGACGAGGTCAGCGGCGTGACAGGCTGGACATCCGTCCTCAAGCTCGCCCGGGACAACACCGCGTTCGGCAGCGACACGGTGATCGCGACCGGCAGCAGGTGGGCTGCCGACGAGGACATCGAAGGCAACCTCCTCGCCGGCCGCGCCGGGACCGGCTCCGGAAGGCGGACCCGGCTGCTCCTTCCCATGACCTTCCGCGACTACCTGGCAGCCTCCCGGCCAGAGCTGGCGCGGCCGACACCAGTCCACATCAGCGGCCTCCAGGATCCCGGTACCGCGAATGCCCTGGACTCCGTCGCCTTCGACCTGGACGGATACGACCTTGCCTGGCAGGACTACCTCACCTGCGGCGGGTTCCCCCGGGCGGTCGCCGAGCACACCCGGACCGGGGCAGTCTCCACCGCCTACCTCAACGACCTGAGGTCCTGGCTGCGCGCCGACGTCGATCCTGACCGCCCCCAAGATTCCGTCCCCCGCCTGCTGGACGGCATCTCCCAGCGCGCCACCAGCCCGCTCAACATCACAGCGGCGAGCACCGCGCTCGGGTACCCCTCGCGGGACATCTTCGTCCGGCGCCTGAACCGGCTGGTATCGAGCCACGCCGCGATCTGGTGCCCGCGCCGAGAGGGAGAACACGTGGTCGCGGGCGCCCAGGCCAAGCTGTACCTGACCGACCCGCTACTGGCCACCCTCCCCTCGCGGCTCCGGACTGGCCTGCCCGAGCCCGACATGACCAGGCTGACAGAGATGACGATCGGCGTCGCGCTGGCCCGCGCGATCGACGACCTCGAGGAAGGCCG
>PMOU01000349.1:0-2660 GCA_003161205.1 Actinomycetota bacterium
TTCACCCTGGGCGACCGGCCGGAAGACCGGTGGCACCAGGCCAAGGAGTGGCTGGACGCGCACGGCTACGACGACACCCTGTCCTACGTCCGGGCGATGGCCATCCGGGTCCTGGAGGAGACCGGCCTGCTGCCGCACCTGAACCCGGGCGTGCTCAGCTGGCAGGACTTCCAGCGCCTCAAGCCGGTCGCCCCGTCCATGGGCATGATGCTGGAGACCACCGCGACCCGGCTGTTCAGCGAGAAGGGCGGCCCGCACTTCGGCAGCCCGGACAAGGACCCGGCCATCCGGCTGCGCGTCCTGGAGGACGCGGGCCGCAGCAACGTCCCGTTCACCACCGGCATCCTCATCGGCATCGGCGAGACCCTGGCCGAGCGCGCCGACTCGATCTTCGCGATCAGGAAGGTCGCCCGCGAGTACGGCGGGATCCAGGAAGTCATCGTGCAGAACTTCCGCGCCAAGCCCGACACCAAGATGCGGGACACCCCCGACGCCGAGCTCGATGACCTGGCCGCCACGATCGCCGTGACCCGGCTCGTCCTCGGCGCCAAGGCCCGGATCCAGGCGCCGCCGAACCTGGTCGGCGCCCAGTACGACCTCATCCTGCGGGCCGGGATCGACGACTGGGGCGGCGTCTCCCCGCTGACCCCCGATCATGTCAATCCCGAACGTCCCTGGCCCGCCATCGACGAGCTCGCCGAGCGCACCGCGGCCGCCGGTTTCACCCTGCGCGAGCGCCTCACCATCTACCCGCCCTACCTGCGCGAGCCCTGGCTGGACCCGCGGCTGGCCCGCCACGTAGCCGCGCTGGCCGACCCGCACAGCGGCCTGGCCGCCGACGGTGCCATGCCGCGCGGCCTGCCCTGGCAGGAGCCCGATGGCGGCCTGGCCCAGTGGAGCGGAGCTGGCCGTACGGACCTGCACGTGACCATCGACACCACCGGCCGCACTCATGACCGGCGTGATGATTTCGCTGAGGTCTACGGCGACTGGGATGAGATTGCCGAACGGGCCGCCGTCCCCGCCCACGATCAGCCTGCCAGCCCCGCGACCCTGAGCGCCCCGGCGGTGCTGGCGACCGGCGACGTCGCGGCCGCGCTGCGGCAGGCCGAGCGTGACCCGGCCGCCCTGTCCGACGACCAGGCCCTTGCCCTGCTGTCCGCGGACGGCCCCCAGCTCGAGGCGCTAGCCGGCATCGCCGACACGCTCCGCCGCGAAACCATGGGCGATGACGTCACCTACGTCGTCACCCGCAACATCAACTTCACCAACGTCTGCTACACCGGCTGCCGGTTCTGCGCCTTCGCGCAGCGCCGGACCGACGCCGATGCGTACACCCTGTCGCTGCAGCAGATCGGCGACCGCGCCGTCGAGGCGTGGGACGCGGGCGCCACCGAGGTGTGCATGCAGGGAGGGATCCATCCCGACCTGCCGGGAACAGCCTACTTCGAAATCGCTTCCGAAGTCAAGCGCCGAGTTCCGGATATGCACGTACACGCGTTCTCGCCGATGGAGGTGATGAACGGGGCCTCCCGCACCGGCCTGTCGATCAGGGAGTGGCTGATCCAGGCCAAGGAAGCGGGCCTCAACTCGCTGCCGGGTACCGCCGCCGAGATCCTGGACGACGAGGTGCGCTGGGTGCTGACCAAGGGCAAGCTACCCGCCTCGGTGTGGATCGAGGTCGTCACCACGGCGCACGAGCTGGGCCTGCGGACCTCCTCGACGATGATGTACGGGCACGTCGACACCCCGGCCCACTGGGTCGGGCACCTGCGCGTGATCCGGTCGATCCAGGAGCGGACCGGCGGCTTCACCGAGTTCGTGCTGCTTCCCTTCATCCACGAGAACGCCCCCATCTACCTGGCCGGCCTGGCCCGGCCCGGGCCGACCCGGCGGGAGAACCGGGCCGTGCACGCGGTGTCCCGGCTGCTGCTGCACGGGGCCATCGACTCGATCCAGTGCTCCTGGGTCAAGCTGGGCGACGAGGGCTGCCGTGACGTGCTGCAGGGCGGTGTGAACGACCTGGGCGGCACGCTGATGGAGGAGACGATCAGCCGGATGGCCGGCGCCGATCACGGCTCGTACAAGACGATCAGCCAGCTGCGCGCGATCGCCGAACCCCTCGGCCGTCCCATGCGCCAGCGNNACCACCACCTACGGCGAGGTCCCCGCAGAACGGCAGGCCGCCGCGGCCGCCAGCGACGGCGTCTGCGCGTCCGTCCGGTCTCGGCTGCTACCCGTGCTATCCACCTGACTGGGTCACCTGACCGGGCCAGGCCAGCTAGCGGATCAGCAGGAAGTCGTCCGGGTCCCGCGGCGGGCGGGGCCGGGCCTGCTCGGCGGGCCGGCCGACGGCGATGGCCCCCATCGGCCGCCAGCCGGCCGGCAGGTCCATCGCGCGGGCGGCGACGTCGGCGCAGAACAGCGTGCTCGAGATCCACGCGGAGCCGAGCCCGTCGACGGCCAGCGCGATGAGCAGGTTCTGCACCGCCGCGCCCATCGACACGGTGAACATGGCCTGCTCCGCGGCTGAGCGGCGCTCGTCGGGATAGTCGTGGGCCGCGTCGGTGACCAGGCACGGCACGATGATCAGCGGCGCGGCCCGCAGCGGCTCCCCGCGCCGGATCCGGCGGCCGATCTGCTCTTCGCTGAACCCGTCC
>PMOU01000349.1:2733-8837 GCA_003161205.1 Actinomycetota bacterium
CGACCGGTTCGGGCGTGAAGGCCCTGACGGTCCGCCGGGCCAGTGGCACGTCGGCCGACCCGAGCCGGAACATGTCCTCCTCGGCGGCCCTGATCAGCGCCCGCGCGCCCGGCCCGTCCTGCTCGGTGACCAGGCCCGCCAGCCCGCGCACGACCGCGGCCGGGACGTGCCGTGACTTGCCCTTGACCAGGTCCGCGGCGGCCGCGATCTCGTCGGCGACGGCGGCGACGGTGACCTCCAGGACGTTGCCGAACGTGTCGGTCTCACCGCGATAGTCCCGTACCGGCAGGACCCCGGCGGCGCCGATGGCGTTGTCCGTCTGCCCGGCCCGCCACGGCCTGCCCATCGTGTCGGTGACGATGACGCCGACGGTCACGCCGGTGCGTCCGTGCAGGGCCTTGCGCAGCCGCCGGGCCGATTCATCCGGATCCTCGGGGAGCAGCACCACGGTTCCCGGGCTGGTGTTGGACTCGTCCACGCCCGCCGCGGCCAGGACCAGGCCGTGCCGGGTCTGCGCGATGGTGGTGGCGCCGCGCCTGGCTACCACCCGCACCGTCTCCGCCTCAATCGCCTCCTCGCGGGAGGTGGTGACGACGCGGCCCTCGGCCTTGCTCACGATCTTGGAGGTGATGACGAGGATGTCGCCCTCGCGCAGGTCCGGGCAGGCGCCGGCGATCAGCGCGGCCAGGTCCGCGCCCGCGGCCACCTCGGGCAGCCCGGTGACCGGGGTGACGGTGAAGGCCGGCCCTGGCTCCTCCGCGGGCCCGGCCACTACGCCCTCCCCGGCGCGAGTTCAGCGGCCAGCTCCAGGGCCGCGCGCGCGATCGCGGTGGTAGCGGGCAGGTCGTGCATGTAGAGGGGGAGGGCGCGGACACCGATGCCGGCCAGGGCCGGATCGTCGGCGGCGGCCTTGTCCTGGTCGTCGACGAGCCAGCCGTCGATCAGCCCGGACCCGTAGTGCGCGCCGACCGCGGCGGCCGAGGTCGCGACCCCGATCGCGGCCAGGCAGGCGTCGGCCATCCCGCGCACCGGTGAGCCGCCGATGATGGGAGACACGCCGACCACGGTCTTGGCCGCGACCGCCGTCCTGATCCCGGGCACGGCCAGGATCGTGCCGATGCTCACCACCGGATTCGACGGCGGGAACAGCACCACGTCCGCGTCGGCGATGGCCTCGAGCACACCCGGCGCGGGCACCGCCTCAGCCGCACCGGAGGCGATGATCTCCGCCGCTGGCGTCTCGGCGTGCATCCGCACCCACCACTCCTGGAAATGAACCACGGCGCCGCCGGCCGGGCCGGCCAGCACGACATGGGTTTCGATCGGGTCGTCCGACATCGGCAGCAGCCGTACCCCGGGCTGCCACCGCTGGCAGAGCGCCGCGGTGACGGCGGAGAGGGGCTGCCCCGACGCGAGCAGCTGGCTGCGCAGGATGTGGGTGGCGAAATCCCGGTCACCCAGGGTGAACCAGTCCGGGCTCGCCCCGTAGGCAGCGAGCTCGGCCCGGATGCTGAAGCTCTCCTGCGTCCGTCCCCAGCCCTGCTCCTCGTTGATGCCGCCGCCCAGCGTGTACATGACGGTGTCCAGGTCCGGGCAGACCCGCAGTCCGAACAGGGTGATGTCGTCACCGGTGTTCCCGATGACGGTGATCTGGGCGTCCGGGGCAGCCTGCTTCAGGCCGCGGAGAAAGCGCGCGGCGCCGACGCCGCCCGCGAGCACGGTGATGCGCATACCCAGAAGTGTGACAGGTCCGCCGCCTGGCTGCGGCTCGGCAGCCCGCTGCACCCGCGCCCACGATAACGAAACGTACTCGCCTCAGATTCTTTGCGTGATTTTTCGGGGCATCTCGGGCAACAAGGCGACCATTATCACCTTCTCCGCTTGACTTGAAGCAAGACACGCGAGTGTAATTTCACTGATGTGATTCTCGCTGCCGGGGGAGTGGTGGGAACGGGGGCTCGAAGTTTGGGGAGTGAGGATGCGTTATGACTGAGGTTGTCGTACCGCTGTTGCAGGTCGTCGTCAGTCCAGATGAGGTCGAGGAACTGGGCTGGCAGGATCAAGCGCTGTGCGCGCAGACCGATCCGGAGGCGTTCTTCCCGGAGAAGGGAGGATCGACCCGGGAAGCGAAGCGAGTATGCCGCAGTTGCGAGGTCCGGGCCGAATGTCTGGAGTACGCGCTGGAGAACGATGAGAGATTCGGCATCTGGGGTGGCATGTCCGAGCGCGAACGCCGTCGGTTGAAACGCGAGGCCGTGTGAGGTCCTAAGCCCTTCCTCCGGGCGGCCGGACATCAGGCATTTGCCCTGCTGGGTCAATCAGGGCTGTGTATCTTTAGACCTGTCGTGAGCGCTGGGGTTTATTCTCGCGACTGTCCACGCGCTCTTGCCGGACGGGGTAGCCGGGCGGGGGCGCCGCTGCCCATACGCCAGACAGGTCCTTTGTCACAGAACGCATCGCACCTCCGTCACGTCGTCACCGCTGTGGTGGTAGCACACGACGGGTCCCGGCTGCTGCCGGGTCTCATTCAGGCGGTTCGCGAGCAGACACACTCCGTGCACCGCGCCGTCGGGGTAGACACCGGCAGCCGGGACCGCAGCGGGGCGGCGCTCACCGAGCTGCTCGGGCCGGACGCGGTCTTCGGCATGGAGCCGGAGACCGGCTACGGCGCGGCGGTCGCCCGCGCGCTGCAGCATCCCGCGGCCCGCAGGGCGATTCCGGATTCCGCTCCTGACCAGGAACCCCCGGTGGAGTGGATATGGCTGCTTCACGATGACTGCGAGCCGGCCCCGGACGCTCTCGAGCAGATGCTGAGGGTGGCCAGCCGGAGCCGGTCGATCGCGGTGCTCGGCCCGAAGCTCAAGGACTTCGCGGACCGGCGGGTGCTGCGTGAGGCGGGTGTCACCATCGACCGGGCGGGCCGGCGTTTCACCGGGGTCGAGCCCGGTGAGATCGACCAGGGCCAGCATGACGGGAGCCGGCCGGTGCTGGCCGTCAGCTCGGCGGGCATGCTGGTCCGCCGGGATGTCTGGGATCAGGTCGGTGGCTTCGATGCCAACCTGCCCCTGTTCCGCGATGACATCGACTTCTGCTGGCGCGTGCATGCGGCCGGCTACGAGGTGCGGGTCGTGACCGACGCGGTGGTGTATCACCGCGAGCTGTCCGCCCGGCAGATCCGCAAGACGCCGGCCACGGGCGGCCATCCGCGGATGCTCGACCGGCGCAGCGCCCTGTACGTATTCGCGGTCAACCTGCCGCTGGCGTCCATGCTCGCCACCCTCGGGGGCTGCATCGCCGGGTCGCTGGCGCGTGCGGCGTACTTCCTCGTGACCAAGCAGCAGCGCAAGGCGGCGGCTCACCTCGGGGCGGTGGCGTGGCTGCTGCGTCACCCGATCCTGCTCCGGCGGGCTCGCCGCCGGCGGGCCGGCGGCCGCAAGCACGGCTACGCGGTCCTGCACGCCCAGATCCCGCGGGCGAGAACGCTGGCCCGGCTGGCCGAACGAGTCTCGGGCTCGCTGTCCAGCGGATCTGGCTACGAGAGCGGCGGACTCCATCACGCCGCCGCGGACGAGCCCGACGACGAGATGCCGCTGCCCGCCGCCGATTCGATCATCCGGCGCGTCCTGACGAGCCCGGGCGTCCTGCTCTTCGCCGGGCTGGCCGTCATCGCGCTGGTGGCCGAGCGGTCGCTGACCGGCTCGGTGCTTTCCGGTTCTGGCACGCTCGGGGGCGGTGCGCTCGCGCCCGCCTGGGGCGGCGCCAGCGACCTGTGGCGCGAGTACCTGGCCGGCTACCACGACGCCGGCCTCGGCTCGACCGCGAGCACTCCGCCCTACGTGGGCGCGGTGGCCGCCCTGGCGACCCTGCTGGGCGGCAAGCCGTGGCTGGCGGTCGACGTGCTGCTGTTCGGATGCGTACCCGCGGCCGGGATGACGGCGTTCCTTGCCACCCGCCGCGTCACGTCAGTACTGACCGCACGGGTGTGGATCGCGGCCACGTATGCGCTGCTGCCGGTGGCGATGGGTGCGGTCGCGGCCGGGCGGCTGGGTACCGCCGTCGCCTTCGTGCTGCTTCCGCTGATCGCCGTCATGATCGCGCGGATGCTCACCGCGCCGCCGCGCGCCGCGCGCCGGGCGGCCTGGGCCGTCGGGGTGATGACCGCGATCGCGGCGGCCTTCGTACCGCTGGTCTGGCCGATCGTGGTGATCGTCGCGATCGCCGTCGCGGCCTGGCACTGGCTCGGGCTGCGGACGGTCGTCAACGCCCTGATCGCGGCCGCGGTGCCCGCGGCCGTCCTGGAGCCGTGGACGTTCCACCTGCTGGCCAGCCCGTCCTCGTTCTTCCTCGAAGCGGGACTGTCCCGGCCCGGCCTCGCCGCCCCGGACCTGCGCGCCGGGTCCTTGCTGTTGCTCAGCCCGGGCGGACCAGGGCTCCCGCCCGTCTGGGTGACCGCGGGGCTCGTGCTGCCCGCGGCCGGCGCGCTGCTGGCCCGCCGCCGGATGCCGCTGGTGTACGCGGGGTGGAGCATCGCACTGTTCGGGCTGGTGATAGCCCTGGTGGTGAGCCGGCTGCGGGTGACGCCGCCAGGCGGGCCCGCCGTCAGCCCCTGGCCAGGTATTGCGGTCGCGATCGCCGCGGGCGGCCTGCTGCTCGCGGCCGCGCCCCTGATCGAGGCGGCGGGCCACCCCCTTCGCCAGGCCGCGGATCTCATCGCCGGCCGGATGCCCAGGACCAACTGGCGGGTCCTGGCGACGCTGGCCGGGTTCGCCGTGGCCGCTTCGGCTCCAGTGCTGGCCGCCGGATACTGGCTGGCGGCCGGGGTCGGCGGAACCGTGACCGCGGCCAGCCCGCAGGTGCTGCCCGCGTTCGTGGCCGCCTCCTCGGCCGGCCCGGACCGGAACAGGACCCTGGTCCTGCGGCAAGACGGCGGGGCGCTGGCCTACACCGTCCTGCGGGCCACCGACCCCGTGCTGGGCGAGCCGGAGCTGACCCAGGCCTCGGCTTCCACCCGCGCGCTCGCCGGCGTGGTCGCATCGCTCGCCGCCGCCGGCAGCGGCGACGCGGGGGACACCGGCCAGGCGCTCGGCCAGTTCGACATCGGCTACGTGCTGCTGCCCGCCCCGGTTGACCAGTCGCTGGCGCAAGAGCTTGACGCGGCGGCCGGGCTGCAGCCGCTGACCCTCGCGCCCGCGTACGACCTGTGGCAGGTGTCCGGGACGGTGGCCCGCGCCCATGTCGTTACCCGGGGCGGCACCGTCGTGCCCGTCGCCTCCGGATCGGTCGGCCTGAACACAGCCGTCGCGCCGGGGACCTCCGGCACGCTGGTGCTGGCCGAGGCCGCGGGCGGCTGGTCCGCGACCCTGGCCGGAAAGCCGCTGACGGCGCTGGCCGCGCCGGTGGACGGGTGGGCTCAGGGGTTCGTGCTGCCCGCGGGCGGCGGCCGCCTGGTCGTCACCCGCGATGAGACGGCACGGGACGTCAGCCTGGGCGTCGAGGCCGTCGCCCTGTTCGTCGCCTTCGTGCTCGCGCTGCCCGGTACCAGGTCCCCGGCCCCCGCGGCCGCCGAGGCCAGGGCGGATTCCGAAGCCATCCCCGGCCAGGGCCGACGGGAGCGGGCCGCAAGCACGCGTGCCGCCGGCCGCAGGCGCCGGCCGCAGTTCGCCCCGGCCAGCGCTCGGGTCCGGGGCGCCGACGACACGGCCGCCGCACCAGCCCTTGCCTCCTCCGGATCGGCTTCGGCGCCACCCCCGTTCAGCCTCGCCGCTCCCGCCCTGAGCCCGGCCCCCTTTAGTCCGGTCCCCTTGAGCCCTGGCGCCGACAGCCCTGGCACCGACCCCGTGTTCGGCCCGCCGCCGACCGCCGCGGCCGGCTCCGGTGATGACGCCGACTACGCTCGCGCCGGGACCGGTTCCGGGCACCAGGCTGCGGCCGGCGCCGCGCGTGCCGACGCCAACGGCTCAGGTCCGGCTGCGAGCTCCGCACCAGCCCGGCGCGGGCACGGCCAGCATGCGGCACGCCACGGCAAAAGCAAACCAGCACGGCGATGGCGCGGGAACACCACCGGCAACCCAGCCCCCCAAACCCCGACGGCACAGCCCCCGACG
>PMOU01000108.1:0-2956 GCA_003161205.1 Actinomycetota bacterium
GCGACCAGGCGGGTGAGTCCGGCCGGCCCGGCACGGCGGAGGAAGTGCGCGGCTGGTTCAGCGGCCGGCTGCCCGGCGAATGGTTCACCGGGACGCCGGACATCGGTGTGGACCGCGAGGAGATCACCGTCGTCGGCACCCTGGCCGCTCCGGACACGGCCGGGGCATCCGGCGCCGAGCGGGCCGCCGCGGCCGAGGGCCGGATCCGCAGGTTCCGCGAGGACACCAGGGGGCGCCGGATCGAGATCGCGCGCGAAGCCGAGCACAAGTTCCGGCGCAAGGTCTCGTGGGGGGTCACCTGCGCGGACACGACTGAGTTGTTCACCACCCTCTCGGTCCCGGTGATGACCAGGCTGCGCCAGCCCGAGCGCCGGGTGCTCGACACCCTGGTCGAAGCGGGCGTGGCGCGCAGTCGCAGCGACGCGCTGGCCTGGTGCGTGCGGCTGACCGGCGAGAACGCGGATGCCTGGCTGGCGCGGCTGCGGGCGGCCCTGCGGCACGTCGAGGAAGTGCGGGACCAGGGGCCCGCCAGCGCCTGACCCTCATGACGGCTGTCCGCCAGATTCCAAGTGGATAACGATTTCCCTCCTCCCCGGGTCGCGTGCCGGAGTGCCTCAGCTCCTGCCGGGGACCAGGGGAGGCCTTCTCGCGGTCTCCGGCAGATTCGCGCTGGATGGCCAGGAACCTCAGCCACCGACCGAAGCGTTCCATTCGTTGGATACGTTTGCTTAGGTCATCACGGTGATGAGGAAGGCCGCAGCATGGGACTTCGTGACCTCGCCTACCGGCTTTACGAGCGCCGGCTCGAGGTTTCCCTGTCGCCGGATGCCATTCCGCGCCACGTCGGGGTGATGTGCGACGGGAACCGGCGCTGGGCCAAGTCCGCCGGTTTGACCGATGTCAGCAGCGGTCATCGCAAGGGCGCGGACAAGATATTCGAGCTGCTCGACTGGTGCCGGGAGACCGGCGTCGAGGTCGTCACCCTGTGGCTGCTCTCGACCGACAACCTGAGCCGGCCGCCCAGTGAGCTCGTGCCGCTGCTGAAGATCATCGAAGGCACCGTGCAGGGTCTGGTCGCCGAGCACTGGCACGTCAACCCGGTCGGCGCGCTCGACCTGCTGCCCGGCGAAACGGTGCGGGTGCTGAAGGACGCGGCCGACGTGACCGCGGACTATCCTGGCCTGCTGGTCAACGTGGCGGTCGGCTACGGCGGCCGCCGCGAGATCGCCGACGCCGTGCGTTCCCTGCTGCAGGACCAGGCCACCAAGGGCACCACGATCGAGGAACTGGCCGAAGCGCTCGACGTCGAGCACATCGCCGAGCACCTCTACACGGCGGGCCAGCCGGATCCCGATCTCGTCATCCGGACCTCAGGGGAGCAGCGGCTCGGCGGCTTCCTGCTCTGGCAGAGCACCCATTCGGAGTTCTACTTCTGCGATGCCTACTGGCCGGCCTTCCGGAAAGTGGATTTCCTGCGGGCCCTGAGGTCGTATGCCGCCCGTAATCGGCGGTTCGGCTCGTAACGGACGTACCTAACCGACCGCAGGCCCCCCTGGAGCCCGTCTACTGGCCGAACGGGGCCTGGCTTACCGCGTTCGCCCGATCCGCCACGGAACCGGAGATTCAGCTCGTTACCGCTGGTTAAGCGCAGCATTGTCGGTTAGTAACCCGCCAGTGCTTTTGCCGTAACACGATCGCGGGTACCTTCGGTAGTGGTGGACGGCGCGGCGCCGTTCCCGGGAGGGCCCTCGAATCTCTAGGCTTCGCGCTTTGCGTGCAGGCGAGATGACCGAAGGGCCGGCTCGGCCCTTTTGGGGGCCAGGCCCGGCCCATCCGACACGTCTGTGTCCTGTCTTGGCGCCGGGCTCGCCCCGGTGCCTAGGGGAGTCTGCGTGGTCAATTCTCAAGGTCGCCGAACGTATGTACTCGACACCAGCGTCCTGCTCGCCGACCCGGCAGCCATGGCTCGTTTCGACGAGCACAAGGTAGTCCTGCCGATTGTCGTCGTCACCGAGCTGGAAGCCAAGCGGCACCATCCCGAACTGGGCTACTTCGCCCGCCAGGCCCTGCGTACCCTCGATGACCTGCGCATCGAACACGGGCGCCTGGACGCCGAGATCCCGGTGGGGACCCTCGGCGGCACGCTCCGGGTCGAACTCAACCATTCGGACCCGACGGTTCTGCCCGCCGGGTTCCGGCTGGGTGACAATGACTCGCGCATCCTGTCGGTGGCCCGGAACCTGGCCGCCGACGGCGAGGACGTCGTGCTCGTCAGCAAGGACATGCCGCTGCGGGTCAAGGCCGCCGCGATCGGGCTGCCAGCGGAGGAGTACCGCGCTGAGCTGCCGGTGGATTCCGGCTGGACCGGGATGACCGAGCTTGACGTGAGCGCTGATGAGATCGAGCACTTGTACGAGGCTGGCACCTTCGAGAACGAGGCCGCCCGCGAGCTGCCCTGCCATACCGGCCTGGTGCTGACCTCGCCTAACGGCAGCGCGCTGGGCCGGGTCCGGCCGGACAAGTCGGTCCAGCTGATCCGGGGCGACTCCGACGCGTTCGGGCTGCGGGGCCGCAGTGCCGAGCAGCGGGTGGCGCTGGACCTGCTGCTGGACCCGGAGATCGGCATCGTGTCGCTCGGCGGCCGGGCCGGCACCGGCAAATCCGCGCTGGCCCTCTGCGCCGGCCTCGAGGCGGTGATGGAACGGCGGCATCACCGGAAAGTCATCGTGTTCCGGCCGCTGTACGCGGTCGGCGGCCAGGAACTCGGTTACCTGCCCGGGTCCGAGGCCGACAAGATGGGCCCGTGGGCGCAAGCCGTCTACGACACCCTGTCCGCCGTCACCACCCAGGACGTCATCGACGAGGTGATCAACCGGGACATGTTCGAGGTGCTGCCCCTGACCCACATCAGGGGCCGGTCCCTGCACGACGCGTTCGTGATCGTGGACGAGGCGCA
>PMOU01000108.1:2979-4636 GCA_003161205.1 Actinomycetota bacterium
CCGCTGTTCGCGCACGTCACCCTGGTCCGTTCCGAACGGTCCCAGATTGCTGCCCTCGTCACCGAGATGCTGGAGGATCCCGGCCTGTAGACCCAGCCCAAACCCGGGGTATCACGGGCGCTGGCTGCGGTACGGTGACCAGCGTTATGGAATACCCACCTGTATCCGCCGTGATGCCGGTCAGGAACGAGGAACGGTACCTCGCGGAGTCTGTGCGGCATGTGCTCGGGCAGGACTACCCGGGCCCGCTCGAGCTGGTGCTCGCGGTCGGGCCCTCGGCCGACCGGACCGAGCAGATAGCGCGGCAGCTCGCCGTCGCCGACCCGCGGATTACCGTTGTCGCCAATCCGACCGGGCGGATCCCGGCGGCGCTTAACCTCGCCGTCCGGACCGCCCGGCACGCGGTGATCGCCCGGATAGACGGCCATGCGCTGCTGCCGCCCGGCTACCTGACGACCGCGGTCGCGACGCTGACCGAGACCGGCGCGGCCGATGTCGGCGGGGTCATGGCGGCCGAGGGCGTGAGTCCGTTCCAGCAGGCCGTGGCCTGGGGCCTGACGTCCAAGGCCGGGGTCGGCTCGGCTGCGTTCCATACCGGCGGCGGAGCCGGGTCCACGCTCAGTGTCTATCTCGGTGTCTACCGCCGGGAGGCGATCGAGCAGGCCGGCGGCTGGGACGAGGAGATGCTCCGCGCCGAGGACTGGGACCTGAACTTCCGCATCCGGACCCAGGGCGGCGTGATCTGGTTTACGCCCGAGCTCCGCGTCACCTACCGGCCGCGCGAGAGCGTCCGTGCCCTGGCCGCTCAGTACTTCCACTACGGCCGCTGGCGGCGGGTGATCGTCCGCGAGCACCCGGAAACGGCGAGCTTCCGTTACCTGGCGCCGCCGGCCGCGGCCGGCCTGGTCGCGGTGGGACTGGCGGCCGGCCTGGCCGGCCTGGCCGCGATGGCGGCCGGGGCGCCCGCTGGGGTGCGCTGGCTGACCGCCGGGTTCGTGATCCCCGTCACGTACTTCGCCGGAATCGCCGCGGTCGGCGCCGGGCTCGCCCGCGGGCTGCCGCCCGCGGTACGGCTCCGGGTCCCCGTCGTGCTCGGCGTTATGCACATGAGCTGGGGCAGCGGGTTCCTTACCAGCCCGCGCAGACTGCACCGCGGGCGCCGTCGCGAGTCCGACGCGCGTGTCGGGCAACCGGACGCCTCCGGGGACCGGACAGCCCCGGTGGGGAGAGAATAAAACATGGCTTTCGATCTCCCGGCCCTGCTCGCGGCCCATCGCGGCGACGGTTATGAGCTTTACGGCAAGTACCTGAACCCCCAGCAGCCCAAGGTGCTGCACACGATCGGCTTCGACAAGGTCTACGAGCGGGCCGAGGGCGCGTACCTGTACGACACCGACGGGAACTCCTACGCCGACTTCCTGGCCGGCTTCGGCGTGTTCGCGGCGGGGCGCAACCACCCGGTGATCCGCCAGGCGCTGCATGATGCACTCGACGCTCAGCTGCCCGACTGGACCCAGTTCGACTGCGGTCCGCTGCCGGGGCTGCTCGCCGAGCGGCTACTGGCCAAGGCGCCCGGGCTGGACCGGGTGTTCTTCTGCAACAGCGGCACCGAGGCGGTGGAGTCCGCGCTGAAGTTCGCCAGGTACGCCACCGGGCG